>DATMYN010000058.1:0-19590 GCA_035560875.1 Longilinea sp.
ACCTCAGGTGCATAACGGAAAAGCGCCTCCGTGACCAAACCGGAGGGGTTGGTAAAATTGACCAGCGGCGCCCCCGGTAAAGCCAATTCCTTCATATCCTTCGCGATCGAAAGGATCACCGGAATGGTGCGTAAGGCCTTGGCCATACCGCCAACCCCGGTCGTCTCCTGTCCGATCAAGCCGTGGCGCTTGCCCAGATATTCATCCGCCACCCGCGCCGGCATCTGCCCAACGCGCAGTTGGGTGGTCACATAACTGGCGCCGCGCACGGCATCCTTCTGGTTGGTGGTAAGCACTACTTTAAATGGGTTGCCGCGCGCCTCAACCATGCGTTGGGCAAAGCCCCCCACCACTTCAAGTCGTTTGGCATCGATATCCATCAACCACAGTTCATCCAGCGGAAAACTGGTGTGACGTTCGATGAACCCGTTGATCAATTCCGGCGTGTAGGTTGAACCGCCGCCAAAAACCGTTACTTTAAGCATTCTCGCTCCTCCAAACCGTCCGGGCAGTATTAGTCGATGAAAACAACTTTCCCGGTACGGGCACTTTCATACGCCGCATCCACGATCTCCATGTTCGTCAGCCCTTCCAACCCACCCGGGTTGGGGGTTAGGCCCTTCTCAATGCATTCCACAAAATGCGCCATCTGGCGGTCGTACATCACCTGCGGGCAGTGCTCCGGGCGTGGATAAACATACCCGGGGTCGACCACATCCACGCGCTGTTCCTGCGGGTTGGGGATCTCGGCGCGGGTGGGGAAGATCTGGGCAAAGCCCTTGGTCCCGTAAAGCTGGGTGGCGGCTTCCGGGCCGTCCATATGCGGCTGCCACCAGCCGGTTTCGATATACGAAACGGCATCGTTGTCCCAGTTGACCAACACCACCCCGGTGTCATCCACATCCCCCTGGATGTAATACGTCCCGATGCGGGCATACACACTGACCGGCTCGGGATCGCCCAGCACGTAGCGGGTTGTATCCAGGGCGTGGATGCCCATATCCGCCATGGCCCCGCCCCCGGCCAGGGATTTTTGCGTAAACCAGCCGGATGGTCCCCAATTGGCATGCACCCCATACCCCTTGGTGCGCAGGATCCGGCCAAGCGTGCCATCCACTACTTGCTTCTTCAGCCAATTCACCTCTTCATCAAAACGCCAGCAGTGCGCCACCATCAGCGGTACTTTTTTCTTATGGCTCATCTCAAGCATGCGTCCCGCTTCGGCGGAATTCATTGCCATGGGTTTTTCCACCATCACCGCCACCCCGGCCTCCAAAGCCGCCAGGGTTTGCGGAGCGTGGTAGGCATTGGGGATGCCGATCACCAACCCATCCACACCACCGTCTTTCAACAAGTCCTCAACACTGGCATAACAGCGCGAGATACCGAATTTCTCACTGAAAGCCCGGCATTTGGCGGCGTCATAATCCACCAACGCAGCCACTTCGGCATCGGGGGTGTTCTGGATGGCCTGGGCATGGATGTGCCCGATATACCCCGCCCCGCTAATGGCGATCTTTACCGTCATACCAACCTCCCGATCAACACTTATTTAAACAATTCTTTCAATCCGTCGGCTGCCGCCGCACAAGCCAGCGTTTCACCTTCCGGCGCCAACGGCCCCGGGTAGCGGTAGGCATAAGGAGCCAGGTCAACCTCATAACCGCCTTCACTGTGGGCAGCTTCGGTAGCCAAATAACCGATGCAGCCGTCGGTGATGGAAACGAACAGGGTATGTTTGGCCGGTGAGGCTTCTTTGATTGCCAGACCGATCTCGGTGAAGGTCTCGGAACCGAAGGTCACCAAACCCACCTCACCGATGCGTAATGTATTCACCCGCAGCATAGTCGCCCAGCGCCCATCGCGCGCTTGCAGGCGCGGCTTCCACGGGTAGCGGTAGTTCAACAGCGGATCAGTAATGAAGGAAAGCCAGGAAGGCATTTCTGCCATGACCAAGATGCGTTTCCGATAGGTGGTAGGTGGCTTGGGGGTTTCAGCTTTGGCGCGGAAAGGCAGCCAAATTTCACGCCGGTTAATGGCCAGCGGGGCTGCTTTGAGCGGTTCCACACGCGCCTTCACGGCTGCGCAAACGGCCTTGGCTACATCTTTCCCCTGGCTGACGGCCATATCCCAGCAGTTATCTTTGCCCCAACCCATCTTGGGGTTCAGGTTGCCGGTAGCCCCCTGCAGGAACATGCCCAGCCCGCCTAGTTCTTTTTCCACTTCACTGCGCATCACCCCGATCCAATCGGCGGAGATGAGCAGGTTATCCGGGCCGAAAACCGTGCCATGGCAGGCAAAATTGACCAGGGTGGCGATCCGCGCCCCATCCTCGCCGGTTACACTCAACACCTGCAGAGAGCGATCGGCAATTCCATTGGGGTCTTCACCGATGATCATCGTCCCGTCAGCCTGTTTTTCGCGCCGGTTGACGGCAATGAATGCCTCGCCTTTGGACCAGCCCAGCTTGGCCGGTTTGGCAGTTGCGGCAGCCTGCTTGACCGCCTGGCTGACATTTTCCACCAGCGAATCGATATAACGCTGTTCCAGCTTGCCGGAATGCTTATCCGCATAACCGATCGGACCGGAGTGGGTATGCGAGCAGCACACGATCACCGCAATGCCGTCCCCCACCGCGGCGCGGATGCGGTCGACAATGAATTCATTCAAGCACAAGATGTCCAAGGCGGCGATGGCCAGCTTGGTCTTGCCATCATCCAGGTAAAGAGCCGTGGCGGTCAGGTCATCATGGATACCTTCATTGCCCTTGGTGCGGTCGCCATAACCTATGGTGTAGATCTTTTTGGGCGGGGAAATGATAGTACGGGCAGCCCCCGCCAGGAGCGCATTACTCATGGGTCACCTCGGGTAGGTTCATGTTCTTGCGCGTCTCTTCGGGGGTTTCACCGAGCTTGTAGCCCTGGAATAAAGCATAACCGACCAGGATGAACACCACCATCACCAGGAAAGCGATGCGCACGCCCAACGGGTTGGCACGCGTATAACCGAAGATCTCCAGCAGCTGCGGCAGCACCAAAATACCCACCGAAGAACCCAAGCCAACCCCCAGGCTGAAGGTGCCGTAATAATTGGCTTCCCGCCGCCGCCCGGTGAGCATTTCGTCATAATCAACCACATTGCCCATCATGGCATAGATAACGATCAGATAACCGCCCAGGAAGAAACCCACCAGGGCTAAGATAACATACGCCTGGATATCCACCGGTACACCCGGGATTTGTCCCACAAAGAATAACAATCCAACGGATACGGCTAAACCGATCATGGCTATACGCTGCAGGGTGCGCTGAGGGGTCTTCTTGTTGAACAGCAGCCATAACGGCCCAGTGACCGCCATGATGATGATCATGATCCCCAGGAAAATACCCACATCACCTTCAGTACCGCCCACGATCAACGTAATGAAGTAAGGCAGGTCAGCCTGGATCATGGCATAGGTGATATGCACCAGCAAGGTCGAGAAGAATACGCTGAGGAACTGCTTGTTCTTGAGGGTTGTTTTGATGCCTTCAACTGCCGTCATCTGGTCACCGACCGGCTTGGGGGTCTCCTTCATGCCAAATAAGGCGCCCCAAATGGTGATCAACGCCACGCCGCCCACCACTGCCCCCATGGCAACCGCGCCGATGGTGCCAAAGAGCGGAGCAGCCACCAGCGAGCCGATCAGCACACCGATGATGCCAAACACATTTTTCCAATAGCTTAACCCCACCCGCTGCTTGGCATCCGGCGCCATTTCGGGCATGGTGGCATCGTAAGGGATACCGACCAGGGAGTAAGCCGTGTTGTAAGCCAGAACGATCAGCAGAAAATACGCCAGGGTCAACGGTACCCCGGCATCGGCAGGCGGGGTCCACAGGAGGACCGCCAAAATGGCGGTAACCGGAGCAAAGATGAACAGGAAAGGTTTGCGCCGCCCGAACTTGCTGCGCAGGTTATCGCTGTAATGCCCAATGAACGGGTCGATGACGGCATCCCAGATACCGACCAGGAACCCGACCACCCCCAACAAAGCCGCCGGTAAATACTGCACCCGCCCGGAGTCGGCTGGGGGTGCGTAGAAGTAGATCAGCCAGGTGCTGACCGTAATGGCCAGGATGTTCAAGCCGGCGGAGGCCAGGCTGTATAAGCCGATGCGCCACCAAGGCAATTTTTGTGAGGTTACGGGGTAGGTCATGGGAGTATCCTTTCTGTAGAGGAAAACAGGGATGGAACCGATACATCTAATTGTAAGGCAAGTTCTAAAATCAAAGGCGCAAATAAAGATACGGGATACATTCTATGGATTGAATAGCGCCAACCTCTAGTGAGATTGCCACGTCGCCGCAGTGCGGCTCCTCGCAATGACACAAAATTATTAGCCTCTTCGCCCCTCCCATCGTTAATTGCATCAGTCATCCCAACCGCGCGGTTGGGATGACTCCACAAGCTTACCCCCGGCAAGAACTTTTGCCTCACTCTTTCGACCCCGTCAGCTTGATGCCCTGAATGAACGTCTTCTGGGCGAAGAAGAAAGCGATGATGATCGGCACGGTGAACAGCACGGATGCCGCCATGAGCAGGTTCCATGAGACGATGTGCTGCCCCTGGAAATCTTGCAGACCGAGCGCCATGGTAAAGTTCTGCGGGCTGGTCAAGAAGAGCAGCGGCCCTAAAAAGTCGTTCCACGCCCACAAGAAGGTGAATACGGCGATGGTCGCCAGCACCGGCACGGAGAGGGGAAGGACGATCTTGCTGAAAATGGCGAACTCCGAAGCGCCGTCCACCCGGGCGGCATCGCACATCTCCTCGGGGATGGTGCGGAAGAACTGCCGCAGCAGGAATACATCATAAGCGTTGGCGAAGAAACACGGTATGATCAACGGCAGGAACGTATCCCCCCATCCCAGGGTTTCATTGAACAGCAGGTACATGGGGATCATGGTAACCTGGAAGGGCAGCATCATGGTGGATAACACCAACAGGAAGAACCCATCCCGCCCGGGGAACTTGATGCGGGCGAACGCATACGCCACCGGAGCGCACGAAAGCAGCGTTCCGATCACCGCAAAAATGGAGATGATCAAGCTGTTCTTGAAGTAGGTCATGAAGTTCACGCCCAGCCCGGTGCGAGTAGAACGGTTTAACGCATTGGGATAATTTTCCCAGGCAAAATTCACTTCCAATACCTCAGTGGCGTCAGCCATCGGCGCCAGGATCTCCATCTCTGGTTCGGCCGGATCGATAAAGACACCATCCGACCCGGAGCGTTCCAGGTAGGCTAGCTGGCGGGTTTCCCCATTAATGACCACATCGTAGAGATTGTAGTCTTCCCCATCGATATTAACCGTGGCATTGGCGCGCGGGATCCAGGTAGGCGGGTTGCGGAACACATCCTGGTCGACCTTCAGGCTGGTCGAGACCATCCACAAGAAAGGGATCAAGAAGAACAAACCCACCACAAAGACCAAAACATGCCCGCCGATCTCTTTTAAGAGGTCTTTGCGTTTTTTTCGCCGCCGCCATGCCTTTTCGGAAGCGGAAGTGGTCACTGCGTTTTGTTGATTCTCAATTATCGTTGTCATGACATCACCCCGCATAATAGGTAAACTTATCAGATACCTTCAACAACAAGAAGGTACATCCCAGTATGATAAAGAACAAAACCCATGCCATGGCGGAAGCCACCCCGATATCCAGGTAACTTATACCGCGCTGGTACAGGTACACGCTGTAAAACAACGTGGAACTCAACGGCGCTCCCAAGGCATTCTCGCTGGTGCTGGCAGCCGCCCCAAACACATACGCCTGCGAGAAATATTGGAACATGGCGATCACACCCGTGATCAGGTTGAATAAGGTGATCGGCGAGACCATCGGCATAGTAATATGGCGCAGGCGCTGGAACCAATTGGCGCCATCCAGTTCAGCCGCCTCAAGCAGGGCGGTGGGCACATCCTGCAGCCCCGACAGGTAGATGATGATCGTCCCCCCAACCCCCCACAAGCCGAGCAAGATCAAGGCTGGTTTAGACCAATACGGATCCTGGAACCAGTTCGGTCCATCGATACCGAAAACGCTGAGGGCGGAATTGACCATCCCGGTTTGCGGATTCAGCATCCACAGCCACAATAATGTACTGGCAACGGTCGGGACGATGGACGGCAAAAAATAAATGACCCGGTATAACGATTGCCCTTTGATCTTCAGGTTCAATAGAACCGCACAGACGAAGGAAAAAAACAGCAGCACCGGTACGCTGATAACCACCATATACAAAGTGTTCCCCAAGGATGTCCAATACAGGTCATCGTGGAACATGGCGATGTAATTCTGCAAGCCCACCCATTCCGATGCCCGCCGGGCATGGTACTCGGTGAAACTGTAGAATAATGACATCACCATCGGGTATAAGGTGAATGCGATAAAGCCGATGATCCAGGGCGAGATGAAAAGCATGCCTAACAACGTGTTCCGCTTTTCCAATCGCGAACGGGGGGCTTTTTCTTTTCTACCGCTCTTTTTCTCTATGGTTGATTCTGCCATGCGCACCCTCCAATCCAAAGGGGGCAGGGTTTACCTGCCCCCTTCTTATATCAATGACTTACTACTCGGCTAACGCTTCAGCCAGCAGTTGGCTGTATTGTTCCTGCGCAGCGGTCAGCAGCGGCTGCGCTTCGGCGCCGGTATGCAGCACCTGTTCTTCGATGCGGCCTAATTCGTCGTTCAATTCCAGGCTGATCGGGGTGGTGATGATCGGCATAGCATTTGCCCCGTTCATCAGGTCGATGAAGACCATGAAGTTCGGGTCGGATTGGAAGCGTTCATCCTGGGCAGCGGTGAGGCTGGTGGGGATGTTGTAATTGGCGTACATCTCGTCGGCCACGATCTGCGGGGAGAGCATCCAGGCTAACAGATCGGCAGCCGCTTCGGGGTTGGGGGCATTGGCGGGGATGACCACAGCCGTGCCTTGCACAACCACCGTACCGGCTAACTCGGGATGGGCCTCAGAGGGCGGGAAAGCTGCCACACCGTAATTCAGGTCGGGTTTGTAGTTTTGGATGAAGTTCGGGCCAACTTGCCATTCGCCGTCAACCATCATAGCCACCCGGCCGGCATAAAAGCCCTGGTCGGGGGAGGTATAACCGCCCAATACGGAGGTGAAGGCCATTACATTGTCGGCGCCGTAATCGTTATAGAACTGCTGCTCCCAGGCCAGGGCATCCAGCATTGGCTGGCTGTCGATGGTCACTTCGGTGCCGTCTTCGTTGTACCAGAAGCCGCCGAACATGCGCACATAAAGGTCAAGGTGCGACCAGGAGAAATCGGGGATGAAGCCGACCTGTTCAAGGCTGCCATCCGTATTGACGATGGTGAGCTGTTGGGCGAACTCGGCTAATTCTTCCATGGTGGCCGGGGGGGTGTTGGGGTCCAAACCGGCGGCTTCGAACATGTCCCGGTTCCAGAACAGGGCATACACATCTGCGCCCCAGGGCAGGCACAATATGGTTGCGCCGTCCATGCACTGTCCGACCGAGGCTTCAGATATATCGGCCAGGTCGATGAGGCCCGAATCCACATAACTATTCAACGGAAGCACCAGGTCTTCCGCGGCATAGCTCTTTACCAGGTCGCCGCCGGAAAGCACCAGCACATCCGGGCCGTCCGAGCCTGTCAGCCCGGGCAGAATGCGTTCCAGGTCAACCGGGGCGGTCACTTCCACGGTCACGCCGTGTTCCGCTCCGTACTGGTCGAACAGAGATTGGATCTGCTCGGGGTTATCACCCCACACGATCCACACCCGCAGCACATCACTGGATTCATCCGCGGCCGGGGTTGTTCCGCAGCCTGCCAATACCATACTGGTAATGACAAGCACGGAAACTACTAGTAGCCAAAACTTTCTTTTCATTGTCTTCTCCTTTTTGAGTCTGGTTGAACGGTAGTCGTTTTTAAGTTTGTCTACATCGTGCATCCGCACGAACTGCGCAGGATCATGGTCACCGGCAGGCGGGTCACCAACTCCGCCTCTCCGGTTTGGATAAGCTGTACCAGCAGACGGGCAGCCTCACTGCCCACCTGTTCGATGGGCGCCCGTACCGTGGTTAGCGGTGAGCTCAGGTAGCGCGATACGCGCAGATCATCGAAGCCCACCACAGCCATACCGCTGGGGATGGGGATACCGCGCTGGTTGAGCGCCCACACAGCCCCAATGGCGGCTTCATCGCTGCCCCCAAAGATGGAATCGAAATCAAGCCGGCGGTCCAAGGCATCCAGCACCGCCTGTTGGGAGGTCTCTTCATTAAAATCCCCGAACACCACCAGACCGGGGTCAAAGGGGATACCGTGCGCCTTCAACGCATCCCGGTAGCCTTGTTCACGCTGGGAAGAGTCTTCGTTCTCCTCCGGTCCGCTCAGGTAGAGGATGCGCCGTTTACCGTGCACGCTGATCAGATGCTCCACCACATCTTGGGCTCCCTGGCGGTTCTCCACCGTCACCATGGGAATGCCCAATCCTTCCGGCGCCGACTCATACAGCATCACCATCGGTAGACCGCTGCGGTGGAGTTGCTCGATCTGGTCGTGACCCAGGTTGCCAATGAAGACCAGCAAGCCGTCGGTGTTGTGCTTACCTAGCGGCTGGGGGCGGTCGCGTTTGGGCTGGTCCTCGCGCTGGGTGGCGATCAGCAGGTCGTACCCGGCGTCATAGGTGGCCTGCTCCACCCCCCGCAGCAGCATGGAGAAGAAATCGGCGCTGATCTCGGGCAGCAGAATGCCCAGGTTGTTGGTGTGCCGGCTGGCCAGGGAACGCGCCGCCGCCTGGGGGGTATAGCCCAGTTCGGCGATGGCAGCCCGCACGCGCTGCTCGGTCTCGTCGATCACCGGGGCGGTCTGGTTGATCACGCGGCTGACCGTGGCGGTGGATACACCGGCCTTGCGGGCAACATCAGCGATTGTGATCGAACCTGGCATATGCGCTCCTATTGGGTTTGGTAACGATAAAATTGGGGGATAAGCGTTCATGTAAGCGCTTACATGGAGTAGTATCGCGCAAAGAAAAACAAGAGTCAAGTGGTAAAGGCGAGGTCTCCTCGCCTGTATGTGTGTGAGACACCCCACTTATCTCTTGCAAGGGCATGCGGTTTTTGCATACTGGTTGTAAGTACGGCGGTCCCTAATGCGATCATAATCCTTTCCAACTCAGCCATGCCCCTAATCCCAGATCATAGGCGGACACTTGGATACCAACCATCGGTACTAAAATCCGGCACGCCCATACTAAACCATTGGTAAATAAAAAGCACCTCGGATTGGTTTCCCTGCCCGAGGTGCTCTGCTGAACATACGCAATTTCTAAATATACAGATCCCTCTTGTTATACGCCCAGTATGCCGCCGCCACGCACACCACCACGATCCCGGCGGTAATAACCAGGTAGATCCCCTCCAACTGCCCGGTGCGGTACATTGCACCCGCATCGAAATATTTGAATGGGGTGAAGTATTTCAAAAAGTCCAGGTTTTCGCTCATGCCGGCGTAAATGGACATGAAATAGGTCACCAAAATGATCGCCACGGCTGTGGTCCCGGCGACCTTATAGCGCTTCATGGAGCATCCCAACAGTAACCCGATCGCCAGGAACAGCACCTCCAGGATCAGCATGGCAGCCATTTCCAGGTTCAAAAAATCATAGAAGGCCTGGTCGGGTGCGTAAGACTGCACGGCAACATTCGAAACACCCCAGGTGATGAGCACAAAGGCGATGCAGTTCACCAGCGCCGCCAATGCCTTGGCGGTGATGACCCGGCTGCGGGAGACCGGCAGCACCAAAGAGAATTCAACCGTCTTGTCGCGTTCTTCCTTGGTGATGCTGTCGCTGCCCCACATGGCAGCCGCAATACCGCCCATCAACCCGAAATAGATGAACATGATCCCATAAAACCCGTTTATGGTGGTGAGGTTGAAGGCGCGCAGGTTCATCGCATCGATCAGCCCTTGCGGCATGGCATCCAATACGTTCAGCATCTCAGGGTTTCCGGCGAAAGCCGAGAACTTGGCGACCGCGATCATGATCAGCAGGATCATGACCGCGCTCCAGATGATCAGGGATTTAAGGTTGGCTTTTATCTCACGAAAAAAGATATTCACATGTACCTCCTCACGACACAGCCGGAATGTCGCGGCGGGTATACAACCAATAACTTACCGCCAACGAGATCAGGGTTATGGCAACATTGAGCAATACTAACGAAGTATCATAGCTGCCGTTTTGGATCATATAGGCCGGGTCAAAGTGTTTAAAGGGGGTGATCAGTTCCAGTTTGACATCCTCAAAGATGCCGCTGAAGGCGCTCAGCACGTAGGTGCCAAAAGCCAAACCCAGGGAATAGGGAGTTACACTGCGCACCCGTTTGACCAGCAAAGATACCACCAGACCTACACAAAAGTAAAATAGTTGGAAAAGGATCACACTGGACAGCACCAGCACAACCGTAGCGGCATCATACGTGCGTCCCTCGCGGAACATTTCAATGGATAAGAAGGTGATCCCCCACAATACCGCGTTGGTCACGGTCAGGCTGGTAAGGGCAGCCAGGAATTTACTGGTTATTACCTGGGCGCGGCTCACCGGTTTGGTCAGCAGAAAATCTGCCGTAAGTTCATTCTCTTCGATCGAAACCAGGCCAAACCCGTAATTGCTGGCCTGCACCGCCAGACACACCTGGACAAAGATGAACAGAAAACCGAAATAACCGACCACACTGGAAAGGTCCATAGTGTTCAGCCCAAAGGCGGCCCGCAGCTCAGGCGGGAAATTTTCCATCAACTGGTTCAGGTCGGCCGTATCGGCGGCAAACCCGGGGTAGATGGAAAAGAAAAGGAACATCAGGGCGGATATGGAGATCGACCAGATGATCACCGATTTCAACCGCATCAGGAATTCGTGTTTGAAAATGGTTGCACTCATAGTGTTTGCCTATTCATAGTAGTGCATGAAGATCTCTTCCAATGTTGGTTCTTCAATGGTTACATCAGTCACCTTTACTGTGCCGAGCTTTTTCAGCACCATATTGATGTCACCCTTGAAAAAGAAACTCGATGTGCCGTTATCGGTTTGGATATTGGATACCCCGGGGAAGTCAAACTCATCCTTCTTCAACCCTTCCCCGCTCACACGCACCTTCTTGTAATTATTCTGCTGCAGGGTGCGGATATCCGAGGTCTCCACGATCTTGCCCTCGCGGATGATGCCCACGCGTGTGCACAGGCGCTGCACCTCACCCAATATATGCGAGGAGAAGAATACGGTTACACCGCGTTTATTTTCCGCCCGCACCAGGTCAAAGAACTTGCGCTGCATCAATGGGTCAAGGCCGCTTGTGGGTTCATCCAAAAAGAGCACCTTGGGGCTGTGCAGCAGCCCTTGCACAATGCCGACCTTCTTTTTATTGCCGTAAGACAGGTCGCTGATCCGGCGGTTCATCTCCAGTTCCATGATGTCTGAAAGCTCTTTCATCCGCTGGGTACAGTCGTGCCCGTAAAAACTGGCCGAATATTTAAGCAGGTCGATGACCTTCATCCCCTCATAGTAAAAAACCTCCGAGGGTAAGTAACCGATATCGCGGCGGATAACCGGTCCATCGGTGGTCACATCCTTGCCAAACACCCTGGCGCTGCCGCTGGTCGGGTGGATCAACGAGAGCAGCAGGCGGATGGTGGTGGATTTCCCGGCGCCGTTCGGACCGATAAAGCCGAAGATCTCGCCTTCTTCCACCCCGAACGACACATCCACAATGCCGCGTGATTTGCCATAAAACTTGGTCAGGTTGCTAACCTCGATAATACTCATACCGTTGCTCCTTTGGCTAAACTTAAAGATAATGCCCCCGGTTAATCATAACTGGGGCATTGGATGGTAATTGACCTACCGGTCGAATAAGGTTTTCATAGCAAGCATAAAAAAACCGTAATGTTTTACCGGTACTGTGTTGTTCAGCAGTGGTGAAAGGGTGTAGAAATGAATATTACGTGCAAGATACCGGTAATTACTATCGATTGTCGATGTATCACAATCCATTCTATGCCTGTGTGTATGAAAAGTCAACCATATCTATCGGATTACTGGCGGCTTTCGCATTGCCTTTCCGTTCATTCCTCAACATTTTCGTTTAACCGGTAACCAACTCCCAATTCGGTTAAGATGAATTCGGGCCGATTGGGGTCTTTTTCAATTTTGTGACGCAAATTGCTGATATTTACACGCAGCAAGCGCGACTCATCTTCATATACACTGCCCCACACCTGGCGGATAAGCTGCCGGTGGGTGACCACAACGCCGTGGTGCTGCATTAATACCACCAAAATATCAAATTCTGTTGGGGTAAGGGCAATCTCCACCCCGGCTAGCGTTACCCGATGGCGGGGCACATCCACCGTCAATATCTTTACCGTAAGCAATTCGTTGGAGATGGTGGGTTCCACCCGCCGCAGCACAACCCGGATCCGGGCTAACAACTCTCCAATACTGAACGGCTTGGATAAATAATCATCCGCCCCTGCATCCAACGCATCGATTTTATCGAGGTCGCTGTTCCGTACGGAAAGGATGATGATCGGCACACTGCTAAAGGAGCGGATCTGCTGGGTTACTTCCACCCCATCGATATCCGGCAGACCCAGGTCCAAGATCACCAGATCAGGTTTTTGGTTATAGGTCAGGTCTAATGCTTTCGAGCCTGTCTCGGCTTCAAGGATTTCATGGTAGTACAACTTTAACGAGGCGCATAAAAAGCGCCGGATCTCATCTTCATCATCTACGATCAAGATCTTTCGATTTGTATCGCGCATACACCTGACCTAAACAATCTATACTGGTAGACGAAAATTAAAAGTCAATCCTTGATCGGTATTTTTTGAAACCGAAATATCTCCGCCATGCGCCTCAATGATCCCTTTGCATATCGATAAACCCAAACCGGTCCCGGTCGTCCGTTTATGATTTGGGCTGCGGTAAAACTTTTGGAATATCTTGGATAATTCCTCTTCATCCAACCCAAGCCCGGAATCACGGACAAATACTTCAACCTTTGAACCCTGGTTTTCAACTCCCAACACGATCAGTGCAGTTGGGGGTGAATATTTGCAGGCATTATCCAACAAGTTGGTGATCACCTGGGCGATCAACATGGTATCACATTTGACCATCGGTAAGTCATCGGGGATCTCAAGACTTAAGGGATGGCTCTTGATGCGGGTTGAAAATTGGCTTACCACCGAACCGATCAAATCTTGAATATCGCATTCATCAAGGTTCAAGTGCACCCCGCCAGATTCCAGACGAGTCATATTCAACAGGTTTTCCACCAATAAATTCAATTGGCGTGCCTGATCGGTGGCCGAATCAAGCAATTCGAGCCGGGTGTCTTTTGATAGTTTTCGTGTGTTTTGAGAACTCTTTTCCGATTCGCCTAATGAGCTTAATACCCCCGTAATGGATGCCAAAGGTGTTCGCAGCTCATGCGATATAGAATTCAACAGCGCTGTTTGCAGTTTTTCAGAATTGCGCAGCATTTCACTTTGCGTGGCCTCATTGACCAAATTAACCCGTTCAATGGCCTGGGCGATCAGGTTAGCCAGGCCGTCCAGCAGCATGCGCTGCTCGTTGGATAATAACGGCTCCCCTTCTTCCTGTCGGATCCCGATCACTCCAATGGATCCCCGTGAGGTGATCAAAGGGACAAAGCGAACGGTCGCTGCCGGCAGGGTATCGGTGCCGCGGCCGGCCGGCTGCGAGTGCTTGAAGGACCATTCCGCGACCGCCAGTTCGTTGGAATCCTCGATATAATCCGGGGAAGATAATTTTGTGGACAGAGACCCGTTCTCAGGTAAGAGAATGCTGCAGCTGTGGTTCAAGATCGTGGAGGTGGAATGGATAGCGATCTGGAGTACTTCCTCAAGCGATAAAGCACCCGTCAATTCCCGGCTGAGTGTGAAAAGTGATTGGGTTTGATATTCCTTGTTGCGCATGGTAGTGACTTGATCGCGCAATAAAGCTGCTGAACTGCTGATGATCAAACCCACCACCAGAAAACCGGCAAACGTCAACAGGTATTGGGTATCGCTTACGGAAAACGTAAAGATAGGATTGATAAAGAAAAAATCGAACGCAAGCACGCCGGCAATGGAACAGGCAATGGCAGGACCTCTACCCAAATAGACCGCCGATAAGACCACTGCCAGTAGATACACCATAACCAGGTTGGTTGGCTCAAGGAAATGGTGGACGGTCGAGCCGAATAAAGTTACCAGAAGGACAAGTAAAAAACTAAGCCCATAGCGCCACAAGGCAGTCGGCTTTTGGTGGAATATATTTCTCTCCCGGAGGGCGCTGTTGGATAGGTCGCTTACCACATACACATCGATCGACCCGCTGTCGCGCAGGATTTGATCGATGACCGAGCCGCGCATGATCTCAAACCAGCGCGGGCGCAGCGGTTTTCCGGCAACAATTTTCGTGATGTTGCGCTCATGGGCAAAATGAAGCACGGCTTCGGCTACCGAGTCCCCTGAGATACTGGCTACCTTGGCCCCTAATTCCTCTGCCAGGGATAGGAACTGCTGCACTCTCACCCGGTTTTCCAACGGCATGTGCAAATGATGCGGGGTTTCAACAAACAAAACACACCAATCCGCATTAAGAGCATCCGCCAACCTTCTACCCGATCGGATCAGTCGTTCACCCATCGGATGGGAACTGATACAAACCAAAATGTGTTCAGCCGCCGGCCACGGCCCGGGGATAGCTTTACGGTGCATATAACTGAGCATTCGGCTGTCTACCCGGTCGGCAGCCCGGCGTAAAGAAAGCTCACGCAGTGCGGTTAGGTTCCCCTTGCGGAAAAACTTTTCCAATGCCCGCATGGCCTGGTCGGATAGATACACCTTGCCGTCACGCAGGCGCTTTAACAATTCATCGGTGGGCAGGTCGATGAGTTCGATCTCTTCTGCTTCATCGATGATCCGGTCAGGGATCTTTTCGTGGACGATCACACCCGTGATCTGCTGGACCACATCCGAAAGACTTTCAAGATGTTGAATGTTGACGGTCGAGTACACGTCGATGCCAGCCTGAAGGATCTCTTGCACATCCTGGTAGCGCTTCGGATGGCGGGAACCGGGTGCATTGGTATGGGCTAATTCATCCACCAATACGATCTTGGGGTGGCGGGCGATGACCGCGTCGATATCCATTTCCGTAAGGGTGATCCCCCGGTATTCGATTTCCTTACGCCGAATTTCTTCCAACCCCTTAAGCAGGGATTCGGTTTCTTTTCTGCCATGGGTTTCCACATACCCCACCACAACATCCACCCCCTCCTCATGCCGTTGGTGGGCCGCTTCAAGCATGGCATACGTCTTACCGACCCCCGCCACATAGCCTAAAAAGATCTTTAGCTTGCCGCGTTTGGCGCGGTCTTCTTCTGTTTTTATGCGGGCTAATAACTCATCCGGGTCGGGACGTTGAATGGGCTCATTCATAGTATTATTGTAGCGCATCCAGGGCAAGATTTAATCCCAGTACATTCACCGTATTCTCGCCCAATATTCCCAATATCCGCCGGTGGGTATTCTGTTGGATCAGCGCCTCAACCTGTTCAAGGCTTATCCCACGCGCCGCCGCCACCCGGGCAGCCTGGTACTCCGCTGCCTCAATGCTGATATCCGCATCCAGACCGCTGGCCGACGAGGTTACCAAGTCGACCGGGATGGGGAGCGGATTACTCGGGTCAGCCTCTTGGAGGGCCGTCATCCGCGCCAGCACCTGGGCTTCCAGATCGGGGTTCATCACACTAAAGTTTGAACCACCCGATGCGGAAGCGTTGTACGGAGTTCCGGATGTGGCGGAGATACGCCCCCAAAAATATTGCGGCTGGTCAAATTGTTGTCCGATCAATTCTGAACCAATAATGAGGTTATCCATTGTGATCAAACTACCATTGGCTTGAGAGGCAAATAGTAATTGCGATATTCCCGTGATCATCAACGGGTAAAGGACTCCCGTGATCACAACAAAACACACTAAAAACACTACAACGGAACGAATTATCTTGATCATTTTTCTCCAAAACCCATGTTACTTTTTCTTTTCCAACTCTCGAGTATGCTCATTCATCGCAGACACTATGGTATTTACCTCATGATTACTCAACCAACTATTCAAGATCAATCCAAGCGCCACCAATATGCCAAAGGCAAATATGGTGTGATCGAAAGATGGTATCGATAAATTATCTTCCCACAATAATCCGACAAACGCGATGCCGACGATGATGATGGGGGTAATCCAATTCAGGAATTCCTTGATGATTTTCATAAGACACCTTTCTCCTTATTCCTAATGAACCGCTCCTAAGAGGGTAAGAAGTATGTCGATCAATTTGATCCCTATAAATGGTGCTATCAGACCGCCTAATCCGTAGATCAGTAAGTTATCCCGCAGCAATTGAGCCGCCCCGACCGGTCGGTACGGAACCCCTCGCAGCGCCAGTGGGATAAGCACGATGATGATCAATGCATTAAATATGACAGCCGAGAGGATGGCGCTTTCCGGAGATGCTAAATTCATGAAATTCAACACGCCCAACTGCGGATAGGTCGAGGCAAATGCAGCCGGAATGATGACAAAGTATTTGGACACATCATTGGCGATGCTAAAGGTGGTCAACGAACCGCGCGTCATTAACAACTGTTTACCGATCTCGACAATTTCAATAAGTTTGGTTGGGTTGCTGTCAAGGTCCACCATATTAGCGGCTTCACGCGCCGGCTGCGTACCCGTGTTCATGGCAACTGCCACATCCGCCTGCGCTAATGCAGGGGCGTCGTTGGTGCCGTCTCCGGTCATGGCTACTAACTTTCCGGTCTCCTGATACTGCCGGATCAGAGATAGTTTCTTCTCCGGGGTTGCCTGAGCCAGAAAATCATCTACGCCGGCTTCTGCTGCAATGGCAGCCGCAGTCAAAGGGTTATCTCCGGTGATCATGACCGTCTTGATACCCATCTTACGCAGTTGGGCAAAACGCTCCTTCAGCCCGCCTTTCACGATGTCTTTCAGGTGGATCACTCCAAACGGGGTGGCATTTTGGATCACCACAAGCGGAGTTCCCCCGCTGCGCGAGATCCTATCCACCTCTTGGGTTAATTCGGATGGTACCGTGCTGTGAACTGCAGCCAGGTATTCATACATGGCATCCGGCGCCCCTTTGCGAATGTGGATCCCATCAAAGTCCACTCCGCTCATGCGGGTCTGGGCTGAGAAGGGAATGAATTTCATCCCATTCGGAGCCGCGTCGGTGGGGGTGAGCGTACGTCCGCGCAGACCGTATTTTTCTTTTGCTAAAACCACGATCGAGCGGCCTTCCGGGGTCTCATCTGCCAAAGAAGATAACTGGGCAGCCTCGGCTAAGGCGCGCCCATCTATGTTCCCGATCGGGATGAATTCCACCGCTTGCCGGTTGCCCAATGTGATCGTACCGGTCTTATCCAGCAACAGCACATCCACATCACCGGCGGCTTCCACCGCCCGGCCGGATAATGCGATCACATTGCGCCGGATCATCCTATCCATTCCGGCAATCCCAATGGCCGACAATAAACCGCCAATGGTGGTAGGGATCAAGCACACCAATAAAGCCGCCAAAACCGTGATGGTCACCGGAGTACCCTGCCCGGCGGCCGAAATGCTGAAGAGAGAATACGGCAGCAGTGTAGTACACACCACCAAGAAGATGATCGTGAAGGAAGAAAGTAAGATGCTGAGGGCGATCTCGTTCGGTGTTTTTTGCCGCTTCGCGCCTTCTACCAGGCTGATCATCCGGTCAAGGAAACCTTCTCCGGGGTTGGCGGAAACTTTAACCACCAGCCAATCGGAAAGCAGGCGGGTTCCACCTGTCACTGCGCTGCGGTCGCCGCCCGACTCGCGGATCACGGGAGCCGATTCACCGGTCACAGCTGATTCATCTACCGAAGCGATGCCTTCGACGATCTCCCCATCTGCCGGCAGGATATCACCGGATTCCACCAGATACAGGTCGCCCTGCCGCAGATTGGAGGATGGCAGCAGCGAATATTTGCCGGGATGTTCACCCTTAGGCGGTAGAACAGAGATCTTCTTGGCATTAGTGTCTTTGCGGGTCTTCCGTAATGATTCTGCCTGTGCTTTACCACGACCTTCTGCCAATGCTTCTGAGAAATTCGCAAAAAGCACGGTGAACCAAAGCCAGATACAGATAGCACCGATAAATCCGGGTTCGGCTTCCCCATCCCCTATCAGGGATTGGATCCATAATCCGGTTGTCATCAGACTACCGATTTCAACCACAAACATCACCGGATTCCGCACCATCGTTTTGGGATCCAATTTCTTGAAAGCGTCCAAAACAGCCCGGAAATACAGGTCTTTTGAAAAAGAGTTGTTCTTTCTAATCGTTTGTTTCATACCATCAACCTATCATGATGAAATGTTCAATGATCGGCCCTAAAGCCAGGGCAGGAACAAAGTTCAATGCCCCAATAACGATAATGATCGTGATCAACCAGGTAACAAATAAAGGGGACGTGGTGGAAAGTGTTCCAGCCCCTGGTTGGCTTTTTTTCTTCCCAGCAATCGAACCGGCTAGCGCTAAAGTCGGGATGGCGATCCAATATCGGCCGATGAGCATGGCCAGCGCCCCCAATAAGTTGTAGAAAGGTGTATTCCCATTAAGCCCGGCAAAAGCGCTGCCGTTGTTGTTGCCTTGCGAGGTGAAGGCGTATAACACCTGGCTGAAGCCATGCGGTCCGGGGTTTGTTATTGATGCCTGTCCGCTCTGGGAGACGACCGCCACAGCGGTCAGCCCAAGCACAAGGATCGGCATGATCAGGATCAGGATGGCCGCCATCTTCATCTCAAAGGGTTCGATCTTCTTACCCAAATACTCGGGGGTGCGCCCCACCATCAGCCCGGCCACAAAAACAGCGATGATGACAAACACAAGCATGCCGTATAAGCCGGAACCCACACCGCCTAAAACCACCTCGCCTAATTGCATCATCAGCAGTAAGACCAGCCCACCCAGGGGTGTATAAGAATCGTGCATGCTGTTCACTGCCCCGGTTGAGGTCGCGGTGGTGATCGTGGCAAACAACGCTGAAGCCGGTATGCCGAAACGGGCTTCTTTACCCTCCATATTGCCGCCTGGGTTGATGTTGGTCGTGATCTGGTCGATCCCGAGATTGGCATACAACGGATTCCCTGAGGATTCCGCCGCATAGGCAGCCCCGGTGAATACGGTTAACAGGACCAGCATGGCGATCAATATCGTCCAGCCTTGTTTTGTGTCCCCAACCATTTTGCCAAACGTGTAGGTCAATGCCGCCGGTATGGCTGTTTCAGCCAGCATCAAAAGTAGATTGGTGAACGCATTCGGGTTCTCAAATGGATGCGCCGAATTGGCGTTGAAGAATCCGCCGCCGTTCGTGCCGATATGTTTGATCGCCAATTGCGAAGCCACAGGACCCACGGCGATCACCTGTTGGCTGATCGTTTGC
>DATMYN010000059.1:0-2651 GCA_035560875.1 Longilinea sp.
CGAATGGATAATGGGTACAACCCAGAACGACCGTATCGATGCCTTTCTCCAACATGGGGAGCAGCGCCTTTTCCAATATCTGTCTGGTGATCTTGCCATCAAGATCCCCAGCTTCAATTTGTTTTACCAATCCAGGGCATGTATCGGTGAGCAAGGTAACATCTTGGGCAAAACGTTCCACTACCGAAGCATACAGTGCCCCTTGGAAAGTGGCCGGGGTGGCCAATACGCCTACCACCCGGGTATGGGTTTGTTCAACAGCCGGTTTTACAGCCGGTTCCATCCCCACAAAGGGGATATCCGGGTAGCGTTCTCGCAGCCAGTGTAAAGAGGCAGCAGATGCGGCATTGCAGGCCACCAGGATCAATTGAGCGCCTTGATCCAGCAGCCAGCGGGTGATCGCATCGGAAAAACTGCGCACTTCATCCAGGGGGCGCGGCCCATAGGGTACATGGGCTTGATCGGCTACAAAAAGGATATCAATTTGGGGAGCCTGATTTCGGATAGCCCGCAGTACGGATAAACCGCCCACGCCTGAATCGAAGATCCCGATCAAGGTTTCCGGCCTTTCTGTACATAGAGACGGGCTGCAACGACGAGAGCCGAAAAAAGAGCCCGCCATTCGGCCGAATCGGTCATTTCCTCGGGGTGCCACTGAACGGCCAATCCAAAAGGATGATCGGGGAATTCGACCGCTTCTACCAATCCATCTCGGGCGTGGGCTGTTGCGTGCAGTCCTTGTGCTAAAACATTGATCCCTTGATGATGAAGGCTGTTGACTTTGATGTGGGTTACACCAATGATCTGGGCTAGTTTGCTGGCTGGGTCAATAGAGACGAAATGAGAACGATAATGGCGTGAGCGGATGCCATAATAATTATGCTCGATCGCTTCCGGTTTTTCTTCGTGAATGTCTTGATATAAGTTCCCGCCTAATGCAACATTAATGACCTGCAGGCCGCGGCAGATACCTAAAAAGGGGATCTTTTTATCGATGGCATATCGGGCTAAGGGGATTTCTAATAGATCCCGAGCCGGGTTGACCGTTTCACATAGAGGGGTTTGGTCTTGGTGATAGTGGATTGGAGAGATATCGCCCCCTCCACAGAAAAGGATGGCGGATAACCCTTTCGCTAAAACCTCAGGTTGTTTATCAGGCAGGGTTGTATATAAAGGAATGGGATCGGCGCCGGCTTGGTGCAGTGCATCCAGGTATGAATCCAGATTTGAGGAGAAAGTACCGTTCTCATCAGGGAGCAAACCGGTGGTTAATCCAATCCGTGGGGTGGACATGCAGGTATTGTAATGAAGAATGGAAAAGGGCGCAACCCTGTTTTCGATTGCACCCTGAGTAAGTAGAGTAAAGGATAGATTACGAGAATTTTTGTTTGAGGCGGGCGCTCTTGCCTGTGCGGTCGCGCAGGAAGAACAAGCGGGCCTGGCGTACTTTGTTATGGCGTTCCACCACAACCCGGTCTACACGCGGTGAGCGGGTTAGGAAAGTACGTTCAACACCAACACCGTTTGTGGCCACACGCCGTACGGTGAACGTGGAGTTGGTTCCATTGTTGTGGATATACAGAACGGTACCCTTGAATTCCTGGATACGCTCGCGGGTGCCTTCTTTGATCTTCACATGAACGCTAACTGTATCACCCGGTTCGAGCGTGGGGATATTGGGATTGACGGGAGCTTCATAAGCTTTTAATAAATCAGTCATCACACACCTTGCCAATTGTTATGATTGCAGGCTGGGTTCTCCAGCGCGGTCTGGGATTATAACACAGGATTATGGTAGGGTAAAGGAAATACGGATCAAGATATTGGATCGTATCCCTTACTTTGCCCGAAATGCCTTACGCCGTTTTTCAGCCACATTGATCGCCGATTCCAGCTCTTCAAAAATGATCGGTTTGAATACAAACCCATCGCCGCCTAATCGGATGACCTTTTCTACATTTTGTTCTTGGCCTTCGGAGGAGATGATCAAGATCGGTAAATCGCTGTATTCCGGGCGTGTGCGCAAGACGCTCAGAAAGTCCAACCCTGATACTTCGGGCATGTTGATATCGAGAAACAGGATATCGGGGTGATCGCCGTGCGACATATAGGCAGCCAATGAGCGTACATCTTTGAAGCCGCGCAGTTCATATCCCAATAGGCGCATCATTAATGCCATGGCGGAACGGATTTCGGAATCATCATCGGCGATCCAGGCTGTTTTGGTTATTTCTTTACCCATTTCTTTACTCCAATTGTTCTTTGATTCTTAACGCTAACTCTTCAGTAATCCCGGGCAGGTCGGTTAGCTGTTCGATGCTGGCTTCTAAGACACCATCAATTGAGCCGAATTGTTTTAACAGCATTTTTCGACGACCCGGACCGATACCTTCGATTTTATCCAGGCGAGAGGCCAGCCCTTCGCGGCTGCGGCGAGCGCGATGGGCTGTTATGGCAAAACGGTGAGCTTCATCCCGAATGCGCTGGATCAGGTACAACCCTTGAGAATGACGTGACAAGAGTATGGATTCACTTTGATTGGGGATGAATAATTCTTCCTCTTGTTTTGCTAACCCAACCACCGGAACCCGTGAAGACAGATTATACCGTTCTAATATGTTCACTGCCCGGCTTAATTGCCCTTTTCCGCC
>DATMYN010000060.1:0-5254 GCA_035560875.1 Longilinea sp.
TATTTATAAGAAGCCTATGTTTGCAGGTTGCAGATTGACCAGAAAAGTTTAGAATTAGGTAGGAGGACGATATGGATTATTTACCGGCAGATTCCCGATATGATTCGATGGATTTCGTCCGCTGCGGACGGAGTGGTTTAAAGTTACCAGCAATCTCATTAGGGTTGTGGCAAAACTTCGGTGGCATCAACAGCCGCGAGAACGGGCGGGCTATCATCCGCCGGGCTTTTGACATGGGGGTTACCCATTTTGATCTGGCTAATAATTATGGTCCCCCTCCCGGTTCCGCAGAAGAAAATTTCGGTTGGATCCTGGCTCAAGATCTGAAAAGGTATCGGGATGAGATGGTCATCTCCTCCAAAGCGGGATACACCATGTGGCCGGGTCCTTATGGAGATTGGGGCTCGCGGAAATACCTGATCTCAAGCCTTGATCAAAGCCTTAAACGCATGCAGGTCGATTACGTAGATATCTTCTACCATCACCGCCTTGACCCCGAAACCCCTCTTGAAGAGAGCATGGCTGCTTTGGATCACATCGTGCGCAGTGGAAAAGCCCTGTATGCCGGCATCTCGAATTACTCCGCTGAAGACACACGAAAAGCCGCCAAGATCTTAAGAGGGTTGGGAACACCATGCTTGATCCACCAGCCGGTGTATAACATGTTCAACCGCTGGATCGAGGGTGACCTGTTGAAGGTACTGCGGGAAGATGGGATTGGCTGCATTGTTTTCTCACCCCTGGCGCAAGGCTTATTAACCAACCGCTATTTGCAGGGCATCCCCACAGGTTCACGGGCTGCCGGACCGGTCGGTTTCTTGCAGGAAAAAGATATTACCGAGGTGAAGATCGAAAAGGTGCGCCGATTGAACCAACTGGCTGAGGCACGAGGCCAAACTATGGCGCAGATGGCGATCGCCTGGGTGCTGCGTCATCCCGAGGTTACCTCGGCGTTGGTAGGCGCCAGCAGTGTTGGCCAACTGGAAGATAATATTGCCGCTCTGAAAGTGAGTGTTTTTTCGTCGGAAGAGATCAATCAAATCGATGCGATCCTGGCGGATTAGACCTTGGACCCTGAAAAACATCTGCATTTTCTCAACGAAGCAAAGGATTTACCAGGTATATCCAACCTGATCGAATTATGCTTTGCCGATACCATGGATGAAGACGGCCGCGCTTACATCCGTTTCTTGCGCCGCACAGCCTGGGAATTGGCCAACCCCAGTTTGGTGAACAGCTTCCGGCCATCTCACCGGCGGATCTTGGGATATGTGTGGGAGGAAGACAAGGCCATTGTTGGTAACCTTTCTTTGATCCCTTGCCACAAAGAAGGTAAACCGGTCATTTTGGTGGCGAATGTGGCCGTCCATCCGGATTACCGCCGGCGCGGGATTGCACGCATGTTGACCAAGCAAGCGTTGACGTACTGCCAGGAAAACCAGGCTCAGGCTGCCTGGCTGCATGTACGCGATGATAACCCCCATGCCCACACCTTATATCGGTCTTTGGGTTTTGTGGACCATGAAACCCGCACTACCTGGACGAGTAACCAGCCAAGATCGGATACCCTCTATTGGCCGGAAGGGGTGAAAGCCGTCAGACGACGCTCGCGCGATTGGCCTATTCAGGAGGCCTGGCTTGAGAAGGCTTACCCGTTGTCGGTGCGGTGGAACCTGCCCTTGGTGATATCCCAGCAAAAACCGGGTTTCTGGCACTGGCTGGGAGAGATCTACCAAAATTACTACCGCAACCACTGGGAACTGCTGCACAGAGATGAACCGGTTGGTTTTCTGACGCGTGAGATCGGTGTGACCCAGGATGAAAACCTGTATATCGTGTCGGCTCCCGGGTGGGAAGATGCGGTCGTGCGCACGTTAGTTCCAGCCTGTGTACATCGTTTTCCACCCACCCATACCATGTCGGTGAATGTGCCGGCCGGGTTTGGGGAGGCGGCTTTCCCGGCAGTGGGGTTCATTAAACGCAACACCCTGATTTGGATGGAAGCCGAAATCGGTTGAGACGTATGGACTCATTTTTCGTATATAGGGAAGGAAAGGAATCCCGCAATGCAAAAATTCTTTGTTCGCTGGTTTATTAATGCAGTGGCTATGTATGCAGCCATTTATTTGCTCCAAGGGCACGGTATTGTCCCTCAAACTGAAAATTGGGTGGATTTCATTTGGCTGGCTCTGATCTTTGGTTTGATAAACGCCATCATCAAACCGATCTTAATGGTTGCCAGTTGCCCGCTTTTGATCCTCACCTTGGGGTTGGGTACTTTGCTGGTCAATACCCTCTTGTTCTACCTGGCCGGGGTAATCGGCACTCAATTCGGGGTTGGCTTTACCGTGGATGGTTTCTGGCCGGCTTTCTTGGGCGCCTTGATCGTTAGTGTTATCAGCATTGTGCTGAGCGCCATCTTCCGTGATGAAAGGCACAGCCGCCCGCGGATGACCCCCTGACAATTAGCATTATTAAAGTTAGTAAAGGACAACCTGAGTCACTCGGTTGTCCTTTTTTGATGAATTTCTCCTTGCAACATCGTACATTGATATCCGCGATTATTTGTGCAATGATGAAGTTGACAATATGTATTATTCGGAGAGGTTGTATGAAAAAGATATTCCATACCATTTTCTTTTTAGCTCTTTTACTAGGATTGAGCATCATTGCTGTCGCTTGTTCTCCTATTCTGCCGACTTGTGAAGCAGGTTCGCTGCAGGCGCCTACATTGGTAAGCCCAAATCATTATGAGGTTGTGGGCTCTCTGTTACCAACCCTTACGTGGACTTATCCGGATAATTCTTGTGAGCCGGAGGGTTACGCTATTTCGCTCAGTCCCGGACCTTATTTCAATGATTATTCGTTGAACGGGGGAACAGGCAACCCCAGTACCAGTTGGTCTCCGGGAGAAGAACTGCAGCCGGGAATGGAATATAAATGGAATGTCCAGGCTGGGGTTGGTACAACCTTTGGACCCTATAGCCCTCAAATGACATCATTTTTTACCGGTCCGTTATGCAGCTTGGACAGCCTGATCGCCCCAACCCTGTTGGAGCCGCAAAATTATGCCACAGTGACCGAATCCAATATTAATCTAACCCTCGATTATCTGGATGACTGCTTGCCGCCGGGATATGTAGTTTATTTTTCAACCGATCAAACCTTTAGCGACTCAACCCCGTGGGTGCGCTCACCTAATATGACCCATTATTTTATTAATCTCACCGACTGCACCCGCTACTATTGGAAGGTGGTGGCTTCCGATGGGAATGTGTACGGTCCCGAATCAGAGGTATTTACCTTCCGCACCGATTTCACCGGTTCCTGCCCGGCGGAAGGAGCCACCGGTTCGATCAGCGGGTATGTGTGGAATGATATCTGTGATGTGCCCTATGGCACAGTGCCCGATCCGCTGCCTTCCAATTGTGTTTATAACACCATGCATGACGGAGTTTGGGCGGATGCGTACCGGGATACAGAAAATGAACAAGGGATTGCCGGGGCTGTCGTGGGCATAGGGCCTGGTGAATGTCCCTCCTACCAACAGCAGACCGCCGTGACGGATGCCAACGGATACTATATCTTTACCGGTCTTGAGCAAGGTCAGTATTGTTTGAGCATCAATGCCGAGGTAATCCCCGTGGAATTACCGGGCTTGTGGACCTGGCCGATGAGCGGGCATGAAGGCTGGACCTATCATTTTGTAACCCTTCAGCTTGGTCAAAATGCAGTTCTTTGGGATTTTGGCTGGTATCACTACCCGGATGCGGCCGTTGTTCCGAATGTGACCGTTGACGTAGGTTCCCCCCAGATCCAGGTAACCATCGATCCGGGCATCATCCCGTTGGTGACTTGTTCTCTGTATACCAATTCAACTGACTGTAATGCCCATGAAGCGTGTCAATGGCATCAACCATTAACTGGCGCCTTAGGACATTGTGAGAGTAAGTAAAAAATGCGTAGAAAACCACCCAGCATAGAGAATATGTTGGGTGGTTTTTTTTATATTAGTAGGAGGATAAGTATTACGATCAATACTGCAAAAGGTAAACAGCCCACATTCTCCGGACCGTTGGTTGATGTTTGAGATACCGGCCGGAGCGGGCAGCCTTCCGGATCGTCCAACTCGTTGAGTTCTTCGTCTTCAACATCCAACTCAATCTCTTTCCGGTAGGTTTCCAGATAGGCTTGCAGATCTTCTTCGCCCATGATCTCGCCCAGAGCCTCCAAAGCGATCTTCTGCAGCGCTTCATCAGTGGAAAGCAGGGCGAAATTGGTCAACACGTCAATCGACATCGGGTCATTGGATTTGACCAAAGCGAAGGCAGCCTTTTTCCGCATTTGGTAATCGGGGTCAGCGCGCAGGATGGTGGTATACGCTCGGATCTGATCGGGGGTTAGGGTATTCATATTCGTCTCGGTTGGGAATAACGGATGTGCGGATTAAAAAAAGAGTAGGACGGGTGGGACTTGAACCCACAAGAGATCTCTCTCGGCGGATTTTAAGTCCGCTGCGTCTGCCAATTCCGCCACCGTCCCGTACTCTGTTCCCTATTTTACCGCAAAATCAAAAAAAATTGAAAGGGAAAAGAGCGGGTTTTTAGTCCGTTATTCATTTTCGGGATCATACACGGCTCCAAGGAAGATCGGCAGCTTGCTTTCATTATCCAGGATGGCAACCAAAAACGGCCGGTCAACCTTCATGGTTATTTGTTTTTCTGGCACCGGGATGGCTCTTTTCATCACCACTGCCGTCGCGGCGGCTGCCTCGCTGCCTTGTTCGTTAACCTCAAGGCAAGCTTTATGGATCACATTGCTGATCTTCAACGCTACGGCAGCCATGGCGGAGAAATCGGCTTGACCGCTAAAGGCGGACGGCATGCCTAATGACGTCAAGGTTGGCCTTAGTTCAGCCTTGTATTCAAGTTTGAAGCGCGGCAAAATAAGTTTTACTTTAACCTGGCTCATTAAAGCATCCATGACCGACCACTGTTGCATGGTCAGATTCGATGTTAAATTCTCTAAGGGAACGGTTGGCCGGGGTAACAAGATCAGCATACTAAAATGACCTTTTCCGTACGATAACCGGACTGCTTGCTTATCCTCATCCTCAAAATAATCCATCTCCTGGGTTTGGGTCATCATTGAGATGTTTTTAATGCTGCCGTCTTGGCAGTGGAAATCAGCCGGGCGGGAAAGTTGGGGATCGAACGGGTTCGTCCATTTGCCCTTGAAATACACGGCGCTGACC
>DATMYN010000061.1:0-9658 GCA_035560875.1 Longilinea sp.
GTGTAATCCGTGTGCATATCTGGTTTATATTTAGGCAAACCCACGCGACCTGTCCAATGGGAATCGCAAACCCGTGAAATCCGTCTTTTCCGTTGTATCCGTGTGCGTATTTTGTTTTTGTCGGGTCTTCCTGACGCTCCCTTTTACGAGATCCAGATCATGGCTTCGCCCACCACCTGCCACACCCCGTTCTCGTACGATAGCAGATAAAATGTCCCATGGGCAGCCAGGGAACCGGCAAAGAAGCTCAGGTACACCAGGGCCTGATCCCCGGTTTCGTTAAACCCGGGCCGCGAGATCTCGAAATACCCACCGACCTCCGGGTACTGGGTGTGGAAGCCGGTCCAATACACATCATCCTGCAGTTTATCCAGTTCATCCTGGCTGATAAATACAACCGGGACGCCCAAATCGAATTCATTCTCCCAGGTGATCGCATCCGTATTGGCCGCCTGCCAGTTATCGATCATATCCCGGGTCAACTGCGGCAATTGTTCCGACAGATAATCGAATTGGTCACTGGAGCTGTTGTCAAAACCAAATCCCGTAGTGGAAGTATCCACCAGCACATACTGGCTGGCCTCACTGGCTACATACTGGAGCAGAGCGCCCAACACGGCGTAATCCTCGTCCTCGTTTGTCTCTTCCGGTCTGGGGGTGGGCAAGTAATGCGGCAGTTGGCAGGTACAACCAACGATCAGGATTACAAGTAAAGTGATGAATAACGTCTTTTTCATGATCCTATCCTTTCCTGGCTCTGATGAAAAGACGATGCTGAATACAGAAGGGTTCCCTGTTTACCCTACCGGAATATCGTACGTATCCCGGTATGGTTTTATATCGATCAGCGGAGAGCCGTCGGCGGCATCCAGCCCTTCCACTGTGATCTGCCCCGCCTCCAGCGCAATGATCTTTACCAGGGTGAGCGCGATTGGGTTCGGGCGGCGCGGCACGCGGTGCTCAAGCCAGCGCACCGGGTTGCTACTGTCCCAGGGCTCGATCTTGTGCATGTGGTACATCACCCAGATCCACTGACCTATCGAAAGCGCCGCGATCGCCGGCCGGTAGGCAGGTTCAAGCACCAATTGGGCTGGCTGCCGGCGCATGATCTCCGGCCGCAGCAGTTCACTCTCTGCGGCATGGATATATCCGATGGGTTCATAGGTAATGGCTGGCATGGCTTAAGCTTACCATTAATTTTTCCGGGCAGAAATCGGTTGGAAGAGAAATTTAACAGCTTTCGTTTATACTTAACTCTTCTGAAATTCACACCTTCAAGGATGGGATACATGCACGCTTTCACCGAGACCTATTACGAGAACGAAACCTTCAAAGGGTTGACCTGTGAAAAAGAGATCGTTACGGCGGTTTTATACGAAGCCTGCCGCTTTGAGCGCTGTTCCTTTCAGGAAACCCAGTTCAAGAAATGCAAATTCCGCGACTGCACCTTTAGCCACTGTGATCTGAACCTGGCCCAGGTCGAAGACAGCGCCTTTTCTCAAGTCCAGTTCGATGAATGCAAATTGGTCGGCATCAACTGGGCAAAGGCCGCCTGGGGAAAATTCGATGCCCTACTCAAACTCAAAGCGGTTGATTTTAAAGGCTGTGTGCTCAACTACTCGGTCTTTATGGGAATGAATCTAAACCACATCCTGCTGCAGCACTGTATCGCCAAAGAAGTTGATTTTTCAGAAGCCCTCCTGCGCCAGGCGGACTGCACCGGTACAGATTTTACCGGCAGCCGCTTCAACCACACCGATCTCACCGAGGCGGACCTGCGCCGCGCCAGCAACTATCACATCCCGCCTCAGCTCAACACCCTCAAAAAGACCCGCTTTTCGCTGCCCGAAGCCATGGCGTTGTTATATGCGTTGGATATTCAGATCGATCCAGACAACGGGGATAATGCTTGACCGGTACGTCTCCCTAACATTTTTGATGGGAAACCATTGCATAAATTCGTTGTATTAGCGCTTGCACGAACCATCAACTTAAGTTAAGATTTTTATATGCCCAAGGCAGAGTTCCCTTTCCTGGCGGATTGGTTGGCCGTCTCGTTACGTTGGCTGGTTTTAGTGGGGGCTACGGTTGCTGTATCCTTTAACGACGGCCTGAATGTTTTCAGCGGTATCATCCTGGCCGCATTGTTGGGTTGGAATATTTTCATTACTGTTCTGGCATTATTCAACCGCCGCTTAAAATTCCACCGTTTATTTAACTTGATTGCCGACAGCCTGATGGCAGCCGGACTATTTATTGCCTCCGGCGGTATTTCGGGTCCGGCTGTCTGGATCAGTATTCTGGCACTTTTTTCTGCGGCGATCTATTACGAATGGCGCGGCATTCTCATCATTGGGATCCTGTTCAGCGTTTTTGAGATCATTTGGACGATCGCTGCATCTCCCGAGACCGCCTGGACCATATGTGTCTACCCGCCCTTGCTCAATGCGGTTGTAGGGGTGGTCGCCGGGTTGATCTCTAAACGGCTGCTTAAAGGGGTACGCAGCAATTATCAAACCGCCGTACAGCACCGCAGAGAATCCGATAGCACGATCAAGCGCCAGGAACGCGACCAGATGCGGGCCATGTACCAATTAATGGAGACCATCTCTGAGAACCTGAATTATAAGGTGGTGCTGGATTCAGCCATCGGTTTGAGCAGCGCCGCCCTGGGTTTATCGGATGATCATTCCCATTTGGTAGGCGCCGTACTACTAAATGGTGCCGAAGGGTTGGAAGTGGGCGCGGCCCGCGGCTTTACCCAGGCGGATATGAGGCAGACTTTCCCCGGTAAAAAAGGGATGTTGGCGGTTCTATCAAGCACCGCCGATTACCAACTCAGCAATGATCCCTCCTCTGATCCCGAGCTAAGCCAGTTAGCCTGTTTGCACCACTGTAAATCGGTTCTGGTGCTGCCGTTACGCCGGGCATTGAGTAATTATGGGGTACTGCTGTATGCGGATCCGGACCCCGACTTCTTTACAGAAAATAGGATCGAGATCCTGGAGATGGTCGGCCGGCAGGCTGCCATTGCCATTCAAAATGCGCGCTTGTATCACGACCTGGAATTGGAAAAAGACCGCATCATTGATATTCAGGATGAGGCTCGCAAGAAACTGGCCCGCGATCTGCATGACGGGCCCACCCAAACGATCGCCGCCATAGCCATGCGTTTGAGTGTGATCCGCCGCATGGTGAACCAAGATCCGAAAGAAGCCGATGCGGAACTGGAGCATGTGGAAGAATTAGCCCGGCATACCTCCCAAGAGATCCGCCACATGTTGTTTACCCTGCGGCCGCTTGTGCTCGAGACAGAGGGGCTTATCCCGGCGTTGAATGCCATTGCCCAAAAGAATAAAGACACCTACCAGCAAAACATAATTGTTGAAGTAGATCCCATTTTAGCGGTGCAGTTTGAAAGTGCAAGCCAAACCGTTTTGTTCTATTTAGTCGAAGAAGCCGTAACCAATGCCCGTAAACATGCCAAAGCAGATACCGTTACCATCCGGCTGCAGCTTACCCGTGCCAGCGATATTGCCTTATTGGAGATTGCCGACGACGGCGTGGGCTTTGACCTGGAGCAGGTCAATTCGGCGTATCAAAATCGCGGTAGTTTAGGGATGGTCAACCTTCGCGAACGCAGTGATATGATCAACGGGTATTTGAATGTAATCACCAGTCCGGGGAAAGGTACACGCGTGCAGGTGTACATTCCCCTCACGGATGCAGCTACGGAACGAATGCAAAAAGGAAAGATCCCGCTTAAATCTTCCTAAGGGAAACAATCTATGCCCATCGCCGCCAACATTGCGTACGTCCAACATAATGGAGCGGCCAGTCCCATAAACCCGGTGGTATTGATCCATGGGGCTGGCGCCGATCATACCTGCTGGCCGATAGAGATCCGGCACTTGCAAGGCTTAAGTGTATTAGCCATCGATCTGCCCAACCACGGCCACTCGGCTGGTTGTGGAGATCGTTCGATCGCAGGGTATGCCCAAGCCGTACTGGCTTGGATGGATACATTAAATCTTTGGAAGGTTAGTCTTGTGGGGCATTCCATGGGCGGGGCGATAGCCCTCTATCTGGCCCAGCATGCACCGGAGCGGGTGATCGCCCTCGGGTTGCTCTCTACAGCCGGGTCGTTCGTACTCCCTCAACGTATGCTGGATCTGTTTGCCAATACCTCCAGCCAGGATAAAGCCCTGGACCAGTTGAGCGGCTTGCTCTTTACGCCGCAAACAAACCCGCTCATCCGCCGGCGGAGCATGAACCTGTTTACCACGGCGCGGTTGGCTGTCTTGGCTTCCGATTGGATCCTGTGTCGGGATATTTACCTGGATCATTCCCTGGCTATCACCGCACCAACCTATATTGCCAGCGGAAGGAACGACCGTCTGATACCCCCCAAGGCAGTATTGGAGCTGGCGGCCCACATCCCCCAGGCGCAAGTGCAACTGCTGGCGGAATGCGGTCATCTGGCGATTTTAGAAAAACCGGTGGTCATCGCCGCCGCATTAACCAAATTATTACAGCCCATATACCAACCCTGGATAGACAGCCGGCATGTCTTTTGATCTTTCATCGGCTAACCGGTTTAAATAAAAAAATCGGCCGGTATGCATTACCCGGACCAATGTGACTCTCTTATGATGGAGCATATAAAGGAATTACAGATACTCACGCAGTTGGCGTGAACGGCGGGGGTGGCGTAAACGCCGCAGGGCTTTGCTTTCGATCTGGCGGATGCGTTCACGGGTCAGCCCGAATTTCTGCCCAACTTCTTCCAGGGTATAGGTGTGCCCGTTTTCAAGGCCAAAGCGCAGGCGCAGGATACGGGCTTCGCGGCTTGGTAATGTATCCAACACCTCTTCGATCTTCTCACGTAGCAGGTTGGCATAGGCTGATTGCATGGGGGTTGGGGTTACCTGATCCTCAACGAATTGACCCAACTCGCTGTCCTCTTCATCATCGTTGATCGGGCTTTCCAAGGAAAGCGGTAGCCAGGATACCCGCAGCATCCAGTCCACTTTTTGAGCGGGAACTGCCAATTCTTCGGCCAGTTCATCCACGGTAGGCACGCGGCCTAATTTTTGTTCCATCTCATGGGTGGTCTTATACAACAAGCGGATGCGGTCCACCATGTGCACCGGTACGCGGATGGTGCGGCCCTGATCGGCGATCGAACGTGTGATGGTTTGGCGGATCCACCAGGTGGCATAGGTGGAAAAGCGAAAACCACGCTGGTATTCGTACTTTTCCACTGCCTTCATCAAACCCAGGTTACCCTCTTGGATCAGATCTAAGAACGGAACACCCCGGCCAATATAACGTTTGGCGATGCTGACGACCAGACGGGTGTTGGCTTTGATGAGATGCTCACGTGCCAGTACGCCATCTTCCATCAATTTTTCCAATTCGCGGCGGCGGGCTGCCGGGCACGATCCGTTCTTGCCATCCTTTTCCCGGCGGGCAGAGCGGCCGGCTTCAATGCGGCGTGCCAGGCCAAGCTCTTCTTCGCTGGATAGAAGCGGAACCCGGGACATTTCTTTTAAATATAAGCTGATCGTATCGTCACTGGAAATCGGATCTAGTGTTTCAGGAGCATCTAAAACGGCTTGCTGAAGCGGGTCTTCATCATCAAAGGCAGGTTCAACCTGATCGAGCAGTTCAATCCCCTGGCGGCGCAAAGCAACCATGATGGCTTCCAGGTGTTCGGCGTCATTATTGACATCCGGAACCACCTCCATCAAGTCGTCGGTGGTCAAGTACCCTTGAACATCGGCTTTTTCCAGCAGCATACTGAGAATTTCTGTGCTGCGTGTGCGCCTGCCTGTACTACTCAATAAGTATCCTCCTGGCGTTTCATACCCCCGCATTTATGCGGAAGTTTGCGTGCTGGATTTAGATCAATCACTAGCCTTACCGGGCTTTTGGTGTTCGCAAGTGGTCAGGTTTAAGTTTTCACCGCAAACAACGCATAACCCTTTACAATCAGGTCGACAGATAGGGTTGATAGGCATTTCTACCAATAAATATTCACGGACCAATGGAGCAAATTCTATGTTTCCGTCTTCCGGAACCAACATGCTTGGTTCGCTGGCAAGGTCGCCTTTAAAAGTGTACAATTCCTGAAAGGTAGTATGCAATGGTTGTGTAAAGTTTTCCAAACAACGTGCACACTCGGTTTGTACATTCCCCTCAAAATCGCCGTCAGCAATTACTCCCTCGTGTGTGCGGTTGAGGCGGATAACACCTTTAAGGAATCCTAACTGAAGATCCGGTTCTAGTAAGTGGTCAACAAGATCAAAATGTATCTCGCGACTGGAGCCGATCGGTTGATGAGTGAGAAAACCAAAGTTAATTCGTAATGGATCTCGGACAGTCATTGCATATTCCGGTGTATTGCGGATAGATTAATGAACGGAGTTATTATAGCACGTTGCTACTTCCTAGTCAAGTTATTATGATTTTATTCATATTTATTAACATATGCCGCTATCCATACTGATCGCAACCAACAATCCCGGTAAACGCCGCGAGCTGAGCGCCCTTTTGGATGACCTTCCCATCCGTCTGTTGCTGCCTGCCGATATCGGTCTCAGCCTGGATGTGGAAGAAGATGGGAATACCTACGCAGAAAATGCCGCTAAAAAGGCAGTGGCTTTTTGCCAGGTCAGCGGGTTGACTGTTGTTGCCGATGACTCGGGCTTGGAAGTAGATGCCCTGGGGGGTGCTCCCGGGTTGCATTCAGCCCGCCTGGCCCCCGGCGGGGATGCTGACCGCAGACGGCGGTTATTGCAATTACTGGCTCCCCATCCCCGACCCTGGAATGCTCATTTTCATTGCACCCTGGCGGTCGCCCAACCCGGCCTGCCTATCCACTTTTTTGAAGGCGATTGCCCGGGAGAGATCATCCCCGAGGAGCGCGGCGAGGATGGTTTTGGGTTTGATCCGATCTTTTTGGTGGAAGGGATGAATATGACCATGGGGGAATTGAGCATGGACGAGAAGAACCAACTTTCGCATCGGGCCCGGGCTGTAAAAGCTGCCAAACCTTTATTGAGAACAATTTCCCATTCTCCATCCGGCGAATAGCTGGTTAATAATAAAATCATATACCACTAATTGAAACCCGACCCAATACTCTATATAATGGCTTTAGGGTAATTAATGGATATTGACCTGAGAACGGCTTCGTTCTTCATAGCTCTGGTTGATCTTTTAGCAGCCATCAACCTGGCGTTATTTGCGATGTTAACCCATCGCTTCAAATCCCTTTGGTTTTGGGCCGGAGCCGATCTGATAACCAGTATGGCATTTGTTTTCATGGGGCTGCGTGAAACGATCGACCCCTTTTTTTCCATCGTCTTATCCAATACAGCCATCTTTGCTTCCAGTTATCTTACCCTGCGCGGCTTCTTCCTTCTTCTCGATAAGAATTTTCATAAGCTTCCCTACATTTTCGCCATCCTGGTTGTGTTTTCCAGTTTTTACTTCTTTACGTATGTTCAAGATAATCCGTTTATGCGGGTTTTCAGTTCAACCGTTCCCCTTGGGATCGTATTGAGTTATTTAGGTATCTTATTGCTGCGACATACCAGCACCGATATGAAATTTTCTTATACCTATATGGGCATTGCTTTTCTGCTCCCGGGTATTGCGAACATTGTTCGTTGTATCATCTATTGGTTTTCGGGGCAGCCAGTCGATATTCTTGAGGCAACGCCTCTTCAGACGGCAAATTTCATCGTTATTGCCATCGTTACCGTCGTTTGGACGATCGGGATCATTTTCTTCATCATTCAACATCTGGTGCTTGAACTGAATAAGACGGCGATGATCGATTATCTGACCGGACTGAACAACCGGCGGGCGATGCAAATGCGGCTGGATCAAGAATTCGCCCACGCTAAACGGACAAACATCCCCTTTTCAACCCTTAGCCTGGATCTGGATTCTTTTAAAGACATCAATGATCAGTGCGGACATGTGGTTGGTGACCAAGTATTACGCCAGGTATCCGCTATTTTATTAGAAGAAACCCGAAAAGAAGATGTGATCAGCCGCTGGGGCGGCGATGAATTCTTGGTTATGCTTTCCGATACTTCGCGGCAAAACATTACCGAAATAACCAACCGTCTGCGCCTGGCGATTAAATCCATCATCATCCCTTGCGGGACCAAGAGCATGAACTGTTCTGTGAGTATTGGGACCAGCACGTTTGAACCCGAAGATGAGGATACTGAACAGTGCATTGTCCGTTCAGACAATGCACTGTATAAGGCCAAACATTTGGGGGGAAACCGGATAATAATCGGCTGACAGGTCAGGGTACCAAACCCATATTGGTCAACTCATCCATCGCCGCCTGCCAACCCGGGTGCCACACCAAGGCGGTGCGAAAATCCGATTCGGCTGCGGTAAAATCGCTCAAAGCCAACTCAGCCCGGCCGCGCCACAAAAAAGATTCTTCCAAAGCTGGTTCACTGGTACGGCTCATAGCAAAAGTTGCCAAGTTGATCACATCTTGGTAACGGCCCAGACTGTAATATGCCAGGTACGGCCCATGCTGGTACCACATCATACGCCAGGGGCGAAGTTCTTCAGGGAGGGTGGCATACAACGCGAAAGCTTGATCATAAGCGGCTGCAGCGCCGGTGTAATCGCCCATCAGGGTCAAGGAAGTGCCGCGCCCAAACAGGGCAAAATATTGGTCATAGCCGGTAGTGGCTGCAACGAGAGCATCGTTATACCCTAATGCTATTTGGTAGCTGGAAAGGGCATCCGCGTAATCGCCTAATACAGCCATCAACCCCGGTTCGTTCGGTTCAGCGTAGACAACAATAAAAACACGGTTGAAATGCGGCCAATATTCTTCGATCTCGGCATAAGGTACGGGCAGATCGGGCATGATCAAGGCATCTTGGGTGATAAAGACCTGCCGGATATCATCATACCCGGTTATCAATGTGTAATGACCCAACCAACCTTCATCGTTGTATGTGTCCAGGCCGCGTTCGATGATCACCGGATAACCGGCTGCAATCAAAGCACGCAGGATATCCAAATCTCCACCGTAGCGTACAACCGCGCTCATACCGGGCAGGGTCTCCACAAAAGCCGCCATCTCTTCGGGAGAAGTATTCTTATCCCGGCCGTTGGGTTTGATCCATGACGCCGTATCGCGTTGATCGCCATCCCAACCCCAATAAGACAGCGCAATGGATAAGGTCGCCGGACCACAGTTATTCCAACCCTGATATTCATGGGTTGTGCCGGTGAGCGCCACCGATTGAGGCAGTGCGGTCGGTTCAGGAGCGCTTGTCTTTGTGGGAGAGGGCGTTTCAGTCGGCCCAACCGATTGGGTCAGTGTAGCGGAGGGGACGATCACCATCTCGGTTATAGACGCCTGGGGGAGAAACGTCTCTTCTTCAGGCGGGTTAAGGGCATAGAATATCTGCGCACGGATATTCTGCCAATAGAAGTTCACCCGCTCGCGAATGGAAGGGATAAGCAAAGCATATATCACCGCCAAGGCTGCCAGCCCTACAATAAGTAAAGGGATCCACCATTTTCGTTTCATAGGGGCATTATAGCACGCCTTAATCCTTATTCCTTACTTTAACAATACATAATTAGCAAGGTTGATTTTCAC
>DATMYN010000062.1:0-3842 GCA_035560875.1 Longilinea sp.
AATTCGGAGTGTAAGGGTTAACGGGAATTATTCCAGGACCGTTTGACTTACTCCGCTCAATTGATATAATCGTCTAATAATCTATCTTGCAATCCCCCTGGTATAGGAAAACTACATGAAAACTACCCCACACCGATATCCGTTGATCGCTTTAACCTCTTTACTGGTTGTGACGAGTATTTTACTTGCCGGGTGTACTCCTTCTTCACTCAGCTATCCGGTTATTTACGAATTGAATTTTGAGGATCCCGAAGCATATGCGGGTTGGCATGTGGGTGGTCCGGGGACCGATCTTTTTTGGTTGGAAAATACCGTGGATGGCGGATATTCATTCGAGTTCCCTTCCGGGTTTTTACAAAATTGGGACCTGGCTCTTACCGATATCGAAATCTCAGTGGATGTAGTTTTCCAGTCTGACGATCCGATGGATACCAGTATTGGCTGCCGGACGGACCTCAATGGAGGGTACTGGTTCACAATAACCAATGAGCAGCATTGGTCGATCTATAAAATCGCCGGGGGACAATCCACTCTTCTAGCCGAAGGCGATTCAGACCAAATTACATCAAGCGAAAACCATCTCCTTGCAGAGTGTGTTGGATCTGACCTGTATTTGGAAGTGAATGGGGCTGAGTTGGCTGCAGTTTCCGATGATGAGCTCACATCGGGCGGTATCACCCTTGGGTACAATTCCTTCGCAGCCAATTCGGGTAGCTTCGACGATCTATTGGTCTTCGATCTGGCTGCAGCAACCCCAACCCCTGCGGCTAACATAACAGCCACTGCATCTGAAACGCCCTCGCCTGCTGCCATATTCACACCATCGATCACCTCAACACCCTCACCCACCCCTGAAGGTCAGGTGTATTCGAATGATTTCGGAGCCGAAGACCTCGATCTTGCCGATTGGATTATCCATGAGACTGTGGATATCCGCCATATGGATGAACCCCAGGGTTATATTTTTGACCTACCACAACACGTTGGTCAGTCTATGGATGGCGGGAATGGTCAAACGGTGTATGCGATCTATGAAAACCGGATCCAAGACACTCAATGGAGCTTATCGGAAGAAATGTCATTCATCGGTTCCGGCGCTGCCAGCCACGCTTTGGTTTGCGGATACTCACCAGAAGGTTGGTATGAGATGGGTATCAACACCGATGGACACTGGCAGATCGAAGTAGTCCAAGGCAGTCCGGCCAATTATGACCATACGGTCCTGATCGAGGGTGATTCTGACGCTATCGTAACCAGCGCTAACTCGTTGGAAGCATCCTGCACTGATGGTCTCCTTTCCTTTTCAGCTAACGACCAGGTATTAGGAACGATCGAAGATAATTCTTTATCCGTCGGCGATATGGTTGGATTTACCTACCAAGAAAGTACTGCTGATGATATCCATTTGATCATCAATCGTTTTTTGGTAACGAATTCGGATGGCTCACGACCGTTTGACCTAAGCTTGGAACGCGATTCCTTCTATTTCGCCTGGAGAAACTGGGCTACATCGGTCGAATATCCTCAAGATATTCGCTCCCTGGTCACGAGTATTTCAACCCTGGAAGCCGCTTCGGGGGCTGCGAGAATAAATTTGACCTCTCCCGGGCGCTGGATCGCGCTCTTACCGCAGGAATTCCCTCACAATGTCGAAGTGTCAATAGATGTGGATGCGGAACACAGGGTGGGTACCGGGTTTGGGATCATGTGCCGTTGGTCAGAATCAACCGGTGGATATGCGCTGTGGTACACCAGTGGATATGTTGTAACATCTCCCTTCTCGATCGATGAAAATGGAAATCCTGTTTACCACGGTGCTGAAGCAGAATATGCGACCACCGAATGGGAGAATTTATTGGCTGGCACCCAACACCACCTGACAGCCCGCTGCTGGGGGGATCTGGTTGAACTATACGTAGATGGTCAACGGGTTGCCTCTCATCAAGTATCCGGTTTCCCCATGCAGCGCGACCAGAACAAACAAGGTTTAATGGTCGGTATCATGTTCTGGTCAATCGAGACTAACGGAGCAACTGCTCTCATCGATAACCTGATCGTATCCACCGGGGATATACTCAATACCCCTGTACCAAGCGCAACCCCGTGACCGAACCCTTTCTTTTTACAAAAACCCGGCCTTTAGTAAATGTAAACGTATCAGTTGGCATCTCAATAAGAAACGAAAAAATCCGTCATAAAGACGGATTTTTTGTCTTTATCGGATGGAGAAAGAAACTTCCTTTACAGATTTACTTCAGCCAAATTTTGTTTTTGCTGGCCCAACGAGTCTGGCCCAGGTAGATGAATAACATGAGGGAGAATCAACGGCCAGGCGATCAGGCTGATGGTTGCGGTACTGAAAAACATGATCCCAAGGGCGTGGATCAAGTTGCTCCACGGCATGGAGATCAACTGCATCCCCAAGCTTCCAGCCAGCATCCCTGTGCAGCCCATCAAAGAAGAAACTGCACCGGTATCACCTTTTTGCTGCTCAAGCATCATATTGACCGACCCCGGACGCAGGCAGCTTCCGCATATGGCAGTAGGTAATACACATAAAGCAAAAACCCAAGGGTGGAAATTCCCCAGGAAGAATATCAACACTCCGCTGACCGCCACAAGGGCAAAGCAGGCGCGGATGATCTTTTCAGTATGAAAACGCTTCACCATCCATAAATAGATCACCGGCCCCACCATCATTCCTAGGGCGTTTAATGAAAAGAAATAACTATAGTTCTGCTCGTTCAGGTGAAAACCATCCTGGTAAATATAGGTAGAGGAAGCGACAAAAGCCAATGTGGAAATGGCGCCTAACGAGAAGAGGACTAAAAGCATGGCAAATCCACGATTTTTGAGCACCAAACCCAGCCGTCCAAAACTCGGCAGCAGCATTCCTGTCGTTCGCTGAGAAATGGTTTCCTTGAATAGCAGCGTCCCCACCAAAGCCACAACTCCGATAATTGTCAGCGTCCAGAATACACCCCTCCAGGACATTATCCTTAATAAAAAAGCTCCTAGCATCGGCGCCACAACCGGAGAAATTACTACCATCGATTGCACGATAGCAAGAATGGATTGCCGTTTCTTACCGCTGTAAACATCCTTAACAATGGCCGTGGCTACCACGCCGGTAGCACTGCCCCCTATGGCTTGGAAAATGCGCCCCAGCACCAAGCCTTCCACATTCCACATGAGACTACAACAAAGACTTGCAAGGACATAAACAACCAACCCAATGATCAAGATCGGTCTTCGTCCAAAATAATCACTTAACGAACCCCAAACCAATGTTCCTAACGCATAAAAGACCATAAAAGCTGTCAGGGTAAGATTGATCCGGTCTGCGCTCACGCCAAAAAAATCACTCATACCCGGCAAGGCAGGCAAATACAGATCGGTCGATAAGGGGACAAAGGCGCTTAATAGGGCGATTAGTATTACAAGCCCTTTTACCCCCAGAATTTTTTGTTTCGATTGTTCCACGTTGCAATCCTTCTATGGTCAATTAATGAATTGACAATTCTAACAGATATGTGAAGGTGAGCATATCTATTGTTCCATTTTTTCTGTTGTCAAATGATTGATATCGATTTTCCATTTAATCACCACCAGTTCCCTGTAATCGACTGCATTTGACACAGACCAAAGAACAGGTTCTCGCCATATTATTCAGGGAATAAGGTTAGATACCAGAAATCGAACTCAATTCGACGCATAGGTCCTCCATCCATACCTATCCCCCAAGTGGGCTAGATAAAATATCCCCTATCGATGGATGCTGCATGGTTCGCAGGAACATACAATGATTAAGTATACGTGAATAAAAATCTCAAGGGACAATT
>DATMYN010000063.1:0-2179 GCA_035560875.1 Longilinea sp.
CGTTCATTGTATATAAAAGTGAAACCGGCTTCTTGAAAAATACGTTCGGTATAGATCGGGCGGCAGTCAATGGTTTTTGGCATGATCCGGTGCAGCCACTCATAGAGGCGCAGCATAAAAGTGGGTTTATCCCCTTTGGACATACTGATCACGCCAAGTCTGCCACCCGGTTTTAGTACCCGACCGATCTCTGCCAGTAAGAGGGGATTATCCTCCATTTCGAATAATTCCAGAACGAAAGACATAAACACCGCATCGAACAATCCATCTGTGTAAGGTAGTTGCATGGCATCGCAGCTTAAGAGGTCAACGCGTCCGGCCAGTCCGGCCTTGTGCAGCCGTTTTTGGGCAGCCTCCAGCATACCGGTGGAAAGCTCGACCCCATATACCTTGCCCTGAGTACCAACCGCTTTAGCCATCTGTACAAGGCACTGACCAGTACCAAACCCGATCTCAAGTACGGTTTCACCTTCGGCAATGTTCAGGCGGTTCAAGGCCTGGTTACGGTAAGTTTGTTCCACTCCGCCGGCAAACAGATCATAGAACCGGCTCATGCGGTCATAGTTCTGTTTGGCTTGGGCTTTGGTACGGTTGACGGTTAATACGGGGGAATTATCTGATCTCATCTTCTTTGTCCATTAACAATTGACCAAAATCGGAGGGGGAATGCTTTGAGAAATTACTCCCTAATTACTGAAAGCGTTAGCGTCCATGGATTTTATGATCGGGAGCTGATTGGCTAACAGTTATACCAGCCCTGCCCCCCCTGCCACGCTGATAGTTTTTAGATCGTCACCAGTTTACCCTAATACTATCAAAAATACCGCCGCCGGGGATCTCTCCTCGGCGGTGATGGATTTACTTATACATCTCGTCAAATATGGCTTGCGGGCTGGCGGCCAGGCCGACCACGGTGGGACCGGCGTGCGCCCCCAGCACCAGGGTCACCGGCACCAGGGAATCTTCCACCGCATTCAGTAATTCATGCACCGCCTCGCGCAGCACATCCACGCCCGGCAGGTTGCTGCCGTGCATCAACTGCACCCGCAATTTTTGGTCGCCAAAGCGATCATGTACCTTGTTCACCATCAGACGGATGGCGCGTTTGGCGGTCATCTCCTGGCCCACATTGTTGTAGCGCCCGTCCTCGGGGTTCATGCCGATGATCGGTTTGATCTTCAAAATGGAGGCGAAAATAGTCTTAAGGTGGCTCACCCGCCCACTGTGGATGAGGTGTTTCAGGTCGCTGAAGGTCACCATGGTGATGGTGTTCTCCTTCACCTTTTGCACCGCCGCCAAAATACGCTCTTTGCCCAAGCCTAATTGAATGCCTTTGGCTGCCGCTTCCACCATCCAGCCCAAGGCCGGGCCGACGGTGTAGGAATCGATGACGGTGACATGCGCCTTGGGCACCATGCGGGCGGCGTGCTCGGCCGAAGAGTAGGCTCCGCTCAGACCGGACGACAGGTGGATGGAGAGGATCTCTTCTTTGCCCAACTTCTCATAGACGGTGGTGAAATCTCCCACCGAAGGCTGGGAAGTGGATACAAATTGATCCGGGTGGTCCAGGTACATTTGGTACAGGTCTTCGGGGCGGATATCGACCCCATCCCGGTAGGTTTTTCCCATAAACGTGACCTGAAAAGGGATCACTTCCACACCTAATTCGGCCGCCCTTTCAGCCGTCAGGTTGGCGGCAGCATCGGTAACTACTTTCATGGTTTTTTCCTTTACTGTTATCTCGGAACTGTGGGAAGGCGGTCAGTCAAGCGGAGGGAATGGATCAATGCCAATAGGGTACTAAAGCAACCACCTGTAATGAGTATGCATCTATTGTAACATTGGAAACGGCGGGACACCCACCGAATTCTTCGCGCTACGTTATACATTCCACCCTCGAGTTTCCGATCGGAGCGCAGGTATATCAATCCGAAAACTAGACCCTATAGAGAAAATTATCCGTCTCCCCCACAACGAATATCTCGAACTGCTTTGCCGGACTGCCTTTTTCAGGGTGAAGGGTCCAATCCAGTTGAATGGTGGTCGCCAGCCCATATAGATCTGCAACCGCCTGCAGAAAGGTTTGGACATCCGCCATGATCGTCTTCTCCGCATGGTTCCACACGACAGCGGTCCTTTGCCCGACCTGACTATCCAGGTGATCCAGATAGTCGCCCCA
>DATMYN010000064.1:0-2794 GCA_035560875.1 Longilinea sp.
GTGTATAACTTAACTATTGGCTGATTGTTTGCGCCGTTTTTTTTGAGTGGGTGTTGGTTTATGAAGGAGGTTCCATGAAAAGAACCGCAAAAAAACAGGTGAAAGTGCTGGCGGAACAGCACGCCCAAACAACCGCAGGAGCTTATTGGTCGACTCCCCCGGAGAAGCTATACAAAGATCTCAATGCCTCTGCGGATGGTCTGCCCTCAACCGAAGCAGGCCTACGCCTGAGCCGCTTTGGACCAAATTCGATCAAAGCCAAACAAAAAGTATCCGGTTTTAGTCTATTCATTAACCAATTCAAAAGCCCGCTCGTACTGATTCTCATCTTTGCGGCCATCATTTCCTTAATTGTGGGTGAATGGATCGATGCCACCATCGTGTTGGCCGTTGTTCTTGGCAGTACCCTGCTCGGTTTTGCCCAGGAATACAACGCCAGTAATGCGGTGGAGAAGCTGCGCCATCAAGTAACGATCCACACGAATGTGCTGCGTGACGGAAAAGCGCAGATGCTGCCTTCCGAGCAGGTGGTGCCGGGGGATGTGGTGCTGCTCTCGGCCGGCAGCTTGATCCCGGCGGATGGGGTCGTGCTGGAAGCCAACGACTTCTTTGTCAACCAGGCTGTATTGACCGGAGAGACCTTTACCGTAGAAAAAATAACCGGGGTGGTGGCCGCCAACGCCGGCTTGGCTGACCGCACCAACTGCATCTTCATGGGTACCAGTGTGGGCTCCGGAACGGCAAAAGCCTTGATCGTCCAGACCGGTAAAGCGAGTGTATTTGGGCAGATCGCCCAACGCCTCAGCCTGCGCCCGGAAGAGACCGAATTTGAGCGCGGTATCCACCGCTTTGGTAACCTGTTGACCCAAGTCATGCTGGTGATCGTAGTCATCGTGTTGGCGGTTAACCTGTTCCTGGCCAAGCCGATCATGGACTCCTTGCTCTTTGCTTTGGCCCTGGCAGTGGGTCTGACCCCCGAGCTGCTGCCGGCCATCATCAGCATTACCCTGTCCCACGGCGCTCAGCAGATGGCCAAGCGCGGCGTAATTGTACGCCGATTGAACTCCATCGAAAACTTCGGCAGTATGGATGTGCTCTGTACCGATAAGACCGGAACCCTCACCGAAGGTGTGGTGCGCCTGGACGGGGCTTTGGATGCAGAGGGGAAACCTTCCAAGGACGTCCTGCGATATGCTTATTTGAATGCTCACTTCCAAACCGGTTTGGACAACCCTTTGGATGAAGCGATCCAGGGCTATGCCCAGAAGGAAGGGGTGAAGATCGATGCCGAGAAAAAAGTGGATGAGATCCCGTATGACTTTGTGCGCAAGTGTCTGAGTGTTATCACCAACGGGAAAGACGGCAAGAATACCTTCATCACAAAGGGTGCGCTGGCCAATGTGCTGAGCTTGTGTACAACGGAACAGATCGGGGATGGGGTTAAACGTTTGGATACCGCCCGACGGGCCGTTATCGAACAGCAGTTCAGCGATTGGAGCGCCAAAGGATACCGGGTTTTGGGTGTAGCGGTAAAAACGATCGCTGGAGAAGCCTCCGACTGTTATTCGCGCAGCGATGAAAAAGATCTCACTTTTAGTGGCTTTCTACTCTTCTTTGACCCGCCCAAGGCAGATGTTGCCCAGGCGATCCTGGATCTGGCTAAACGCGGCGTTCAGCTTAAGATCATCACCGGTGATAACCAAAAGGTGGCCCGTCATATCGCCGAGGCGGTTAACTTGCCAATAACCGGTATATTGACCGGCGCGCAATTGGATGAACTGCATGAAGAAGCGCTGTGGCATCTGGCGGAAAAGACCTCCATCTTTGCCGAAGTCGACCCCAACCAAAAAGAGCGCATTATCCTGGCTCTTAAAAAGACCGGGCATGTGGTCGGGTACATGGGCGACGGTATCAACGATGCCCCCGCCCTGCATGCCGCTGATGTGGGTATTTCAGTCAATACCGCCGTGGATGTAGCCAAAGATGCGGCCGATTTTGTGCTGCTGAAAACCGACCTGGGTATCTTGCGCCAAGGCATCGATGAGGGTCGCGTAACCTTCGCCAATACGCTCAAGTATATCCTCACCACCATCAGCGCCAATTTTGGCAACATGTTCAGTATGGCCGGGGCGTCGCTGTTACTCCCCTTTTTACCCTTGCTGGCTCCGCAGATCCTGCTCAACAACTTCCTGTCCGATATCCCTGCCACCACCATCGCCAGTGATACTGTGGACCCGGAAAGCGTGCTGAAACCGCACCGCTGGAACACTAAATTCATCCGCAACTACATGATCACCTTTGGATTGGTCAGTTCGATCTTTGACTTCCTCACCTTTGGCACATTGATCTATCTTTTCCAGGCCACACCGGATGAATTCCGCACCGGTTGGTTCATCGAGTCGTTGATCACCGAATTGGTCATCGCCCTGGTTGTACGCACCCGGCACGTCTTCTTCCGCAGCAAACCGGGTAAACTGCTGTTGATCAGCACCTTGATCTTCATTGCTCTCACCCTGGCGATCCCGTACATCCCGTTCATCTCCATTTTTGGGTTCATCCCCTTACCGGCTCCGCTCATGCTGACCATGATCGGCTTGACCGCCTTGTATGTGGTGACGGTGGAGATTGCCAAGAAATTCTTTTACGCCCGGGCAGAGAATGCCAATGCGTGACGATAAGTAAATCCTTGAAAGAAAACGATCATCCCCCGGCTTGCCGGGGGATGATTTTTGAACCAAAAGGAGTTGGAAAGTTGGTTAATTATCCGCCATCGCCAGAGGTCTCAGGGGAATCG
>DATMYN010000065.1:0-9070 GCA_035560875.1 Longilinea sp.
GATGTGGTGGGTGTGATGGGGGTGCTGGGTAATTGTTTGTAAAACTCTTCCCGGCTGATTTCCACGCCATCCAGGTAGCTCTTCTGGTTCATGTTGATGAACATGGGAATCACGGTAATATCATATTCCCGGATGATCTCGGGCGGTAGATCACAGGTGCTGTCGGTAACGATTCGGATGGACATATAACCTCTATCCTAGATGACAAGGATTATGCCCAGGACGATCTCAATAGCCAGGCTGATCCAATTTGAAGAAACGGACGATTTATCAAAGAATATGGAAATCAAACGCACGAAGGCAATCCCTAGATAGCCATATCCCAACATTTGGTAGGCGGCTGGGACGTTCAATAAAATCGGAACAACACCGAGGGCTATGAAGAGCCCTCCGAAAATTGCCCGTACTTCAGTTATGCCACGTGGGTTTTCGGGAAACAGCCCGGTAAATCCACGCACAGAGGTGGGTTTAAGAAGGGCCAATAAACCGGTTAATGCTGTAGCGATGGCTGCGATGATCTTAAGTATGGAAAGGATCATCTTGTTCTCCTTATAAATAGTATACAACTTACAAAGAGGAATTATCCAGTATTTGTCCGATTTCCGTCTAAACTCGTATAAGGTTATGGGGTACAGGCAGCTCTTACGGTTGCCATGGTTTTCGTTTTGAAGGGGCGGACCTGTGTGCCCGCCCGGTTGGTGATCATGAAAATTTCTATTTCATAACACCAAATTCTGTGCGATCCGTCTTTTCCGTTTCATCCGTGTGCGTATCTGTATTTCCGTAGAGGCATACCGGTTGTAGGTACCCACCTGTCTGCCAAATTTGGTTAATCTCATTCGACAGACGTACTAAAAACGGTTAAAATGCTGGTATGACTGAATCAAAAACCCCTATCGTACCAATGTCGTATCCTGATCTGACGGATGAAGAACGTCAGGCTGTCTTTGCCGTTGTGAATACCCCGAATTTAAGCATGGGACCTCAGATCGATGCTTTTGAAACAAGTGTGCGTAATTATGTCGGAATAAAAAATGCCGTGGGTGTGAATTCCGGAACAGCCGGTTTACATCTATGCGTCCGCGCCGCCGGGATTGGTCCGGGCGATCTGGTGATCACCACGCCTTTTTCCTTTGTGGCCTCCACAAATGTCCTCCTGTTTGAAAATGCCATCCCGGTATTTGTGGATGTAGATCCGGTAACTGGTAATATCGACGCCGCCCAGGTTGAACAGGCTGCCCGGGATCTTACCCAAGGCGGCGCGGCGGCTCAACGCTGGCTGCCCCGCAAAGGCGCAGAAAAAGCCGGTAAACTTAAAGCCATTTTAGCGGTAGATGTATTCGGCCAACCGGCTGACCTGGATGCACTTAAAGCCACCTGCCAACGCTATAACCTGGTCCTGATCGAGGATTCGTGTGAAGCGCTTGGGGCTGAATATAAAGGGAAACCGGCCGGGACCCTTGGGGATTACGGCGTTTTTGCTTTTTATCCCAACAAACAGATCACAACCGGTGAAGGCGGTATGATCATCACGAACAATGATCAAGCTGCCCAATTCATGCGCGCCCTGCGTAACCAGGGCCGCGCCCCCGGCGATAACTGGCTGCAGCATACCTATTTGGGATACAACTACCGCCTGGATGAGATGAGCGCTGCTTTAGGGGTAACCCAAATGGGACGCATCGAAGAGTTGTTGACCCGCCGCCAGCGTGTGGCGGATTGGTACGGCGACCGCCTGCCGGAGATCCCGGGGATCGAACCACCCCAATTGGTTCCCGACACCACCCGGGTGAGTTGGTTTGTGTATGTGATCCGGCTGGCCAAAGAAATCGACCGGAAGGACGTGGCGGAAAAATTAGCGGGACGCGGCATTCCCGTCCGGCCTTATTTCCTGCCCATTCATTTACAACCCTACATGATGGAAAAATTCGGGTTCAAAGACGGCGATTTCCCGGTAACGGAAGATTTAGGCGAACGCGGCCTGGCTTTGCCTTTTAGCGGTGCTATGACAGAAACCCAGGTGGAGACTGTTTGCCAGGAACTAGCCCAGGTGATCGCTGAAAGCAAAAAATGAACACTTTTGGCCTTTCCCCAGCCAATCCAAAACAAGAACCGGCCATTGTTGCTTATCCGCCAGACCGTAAACGCGGATTGGTCATCTTAGGTGCCATCGCCATTTTCTTATTGGCAGCCAGCGGTGTGTTGTTTTGGTTGGCCATGCAGGAACAATACGGCAGTTTCTTCGTTTTGTTCATCTTGTTCTCGATCCTGTTACTGATCCCGGCTATTTTCTTCGTGTACCGCTGGTATGCCCTCTTGCAGAGCAATTACGGGCTGGAGCGGGATGGCATCCACTTGCGCTGGGGGCTGCGAGTTGAGGATATTCCCCTTCCGGAGGTGGAATGGATCCGGCTGGCTGCGAATTTACCGGATGGGATTGCCTTGCCGTGGATGAGTCTTCCCGGGGCGATCTTGGGCGTAGTCAATGACGCCAGCATGGGGCAGGTTGAGTTTATGGCTTCCGAAGTGGAAGGGTTGCTGCTGATCGGGACCGCAAAGAGGGTCTATGCGATTTCCCCCATCAATTCCTCCGAGTTTCTGCGTTCTTTCCAGGATTCAATGGAACTGGGCAGTCTGACACCCATCCCGTCATATTCCACCGAACCGGTAAACTATATCCGCCATGTTTGGTATAACCCGTGGGCTCGCTGGCCGGTGATTGCCGGTTTTCTATTGGGTTTGCTGGTGCTTGTGATCGTCAGCTTGATGGTACCGCGCCTGGGTGAGGTATCCATCGGTTTTACCCCACAAGGCACCGCTGCCGAACCGGTTCCCGCCCGGCAATTACTGCTGATACCCATTTTAGGATTGTTGGTTTTCTTCAGTGATCTGATCGTTGGGTTATATCTCTACCGCAAACCCAAAACCGTGCGGTTGGCTTATTGGGTATGGGCAGGCGGAGTCATAACCCCTCTCTTGCTGCTGGCTTCCTTAGCCTTCATCCTTCTTTAAGGTGATTCATCAGGGTTGTTGAAACCCGATTGTGATTCCCCATGATGATACTGATCGGTTTACTCTTGGCTGTATTGATCGCCCTGGCTGCCTATGTGGCCAGGGCGCTTAGCGTTTCAGGTGCGCTGGCGGCTGCCGTCCTCGGGACCGTTGTATTTGGGCTGGGTGGTTGGGGGGCAACCTTTATGCTGCTGACCTTTTTTGTCTCTTCCAGCTTACTCTCGAAATTATTCAAAAAACAAAAAACCAAGGCAGAAGAAAAGTTTTCCAAAGGCAGCCGGCGGGATGCCATGCAGGTATTGGCCAATGGTGGCACAGCCGGTATTTTTGTGCTTCTTCAGCCATTATTCCCGAACCAGGTGTGGATCTACGTAGGGTTGGCTGCTTCACTGGCGGCAGCCAATGCAGATACATGGGCAACCGAATTGGGTGTCCTCAGCCGGACCTCTCCACGGCTTATTACCACAGGGCAAAAAGTGGAGCCGGGTACTTCCGGGGGCATCAGTGCTGCCGGATCTTTGGCAGCCCTGGCCGGCAGTATGCTGGTGACATTTGTTGGATTATTCTTCTTCCCGGGCGGGGAAGGTATATCTTTTGGGATCCTTCTCCTTTTTGGGGGTTGTATTACCGTTGGCGGGTTGGCCGGCAGCATGGTCGATTCCTGGCTGGGGGCAACCCACCAGGCGATCTATTATTGTCCACAATGCGCTAAGGAAACCGAAAAGCACCCCCTACATTCCTGTGGAACGGCTACAACCTTACTGCGTGGATTTAAGTGGATGAACAATGACTGGGTAAATATCACCTGCACGCTTAGCGGCGCGCTGGTTGGGCTGTGTCTTGCACTGCTTTTGCAAGTCTTATTTATTTAGGCAGGGGGGTTGTGGGTGAATCCATGTCAGACCGGTACCGGCGGTGTGGTTCGGTGCCGCCGTCTGCCGACGGGCGGAAAGCGGGTTCCACATCCAAGCGGTAGCCAATTCCACGGATCGTCTTTAGATATTCCGGATGGCGGACATCCTCTTCGATGGCATGCCGCAGCCAACTGATATGCACATCCAAGGTGCGGGTATCGCCGACGTAATTGGTATCCCATACCAGGCGGAATAGGTCGTCACGTGTAATGGCGATCCCGGCGCGCTCGATGAGCAGCCGTAATAAATTCGTCAGGCGTGGGGTAAGGCGGGTTTGGTTGCCGTTGCAGCGGACCAAATGCTGGCGCGTATCCAATTCGATCGGCCCAGCTTGCAGCAGGTCTTTCGGTTTGGTCGGCAGGTAGGGGCGGATGCGGTTGAGTAATTTCTGAGGGGTAAACGGTAAGGCCAAAACCAGGTTTGTATTGGCATCCAGGGTTTCGGGTCCGCCTTCGTTGAGGATCAACACGATCGGCAATTTGGGTGCTTTTTGGCGGATAGCCTGGCAGATTCGCCTTCCGCTTGTGCGCATGGTGGATGAATCGATGATCACCAGATTAGGCAATTCCTGTTCAAGATGCTCCAAGGCGGTACTGCCATTGGGCACCGATTCAACAAGGTAACCTTTTCTCGTTAAGCTGGAAGTAAACGATGGGCGATCGGGTGATTTACCCTCGACAAGTAGAATTTTGGCTTTCAAAGTGAGTACCTGACCTTGGCCGGAAGGAGGTTAATTTTGAACTGCCTATGGGTTTGGATCAGTGCGTTCATCCATGAATAAAGGCATCATGTTTAAAATTGCTTTGCTCATTATACCTGGAATCTTAAAAAAAGACCAAATAAATTTAAGATTGCAATTAAAATTTCTTTAAGAATTTTAACAATTAGAAAAAAGGAATTAAGTCATTTCACTTGCACCGAACAAGATCAATCCCTCCTTCTCTCGCCATCTCTTGAAAACCTTGGAAGATTGGAGTGATAAGCTATTTATACCGCCAGGATACCCGTTCAGGGATGTTTTTAAGATAAGCGGAGGGATATAGATAACTTGTTTTGTTGCGCCCAGCCAACCGCCGTGTTAGAATACTTTTAACAAAGGGCTAGAGGAAATTTATGTCACGAATGGTAGAGTGTGTTATCGATAGTGTTCGGGTAAGCCTGACCAACCAGCAGCGCATCGTTGTGCTGCGAGAAATGGATCAGGAACGGTATTTGGCTATCTGGATCGGTCCATTTGAGGCCGAAGCCATTACGGTCGCGCTTCAGGAGATCGAGGTTGCCCGCCCGCAAACACACGATTTGCTGCGCAATACCCTGCGCACATTAGGGGCGCGTTTATTACGGGTGGAGATTACAGCCTTGCGGGATGATGTCTATTTCGCCAATTTGATCATCGAAGCCGGGGAAACCCAATACACGGTCGATTCCCGTTCGTCGGATGCTTTAGCCTTGGCAGTCCGCTGCCATGTACCCGTTTTGGTGGATTTGGATGTGCTGGAAGCGGCGGGTATCACCCCCGACCATGATATCCAATCTCAAACGGGTGCAACGGGTGGGGTTGAGGAGAGTGGAGAGAGCGGAAAAACCTCTGCCGAGACGCCAGGTGAAGACCGTCTTTCGGTCTTTGAAGATTTCCTCGAGAACCTGGATATTGGAAATGAAGCAAAAGATAGCCCCGATGATCCGGAGAATCCGGAAGTACCCCCGGAGCCTGATGAACCAGGCCCTGAAAAATCCTAACAGGCAATTTTATCCTCAAGGGTAAACACCCTTTTGATTATTCACAATTAGTCATAGCACATACCGGTTCGGGAGAGATCCATGAGCAATCAATCTTCTTCATTTGAAGAATCCACGACATCCAGCGATATTCAAGGACAACCCCACGACCGGGATGCGGAAGAGGCAGTCCTCGGTTCTGTTCTGATCAACCCGGATGCTTATTTTGATATATCCCAATTCCTCTCACCGGATGATTTTTATATTGTGCGCAACCGATGGATTTGGGAAGCCTTTACCCATTTGCACGAACGGCGCACGCCCATCGACCTGCTAACGGTAACGAAAGAATTAGAGCAGCAAGGTCAGCTCTTTGAAGTGGGCGGGTCGGCGTATTTGATGTCTTTGATCAACCTGACGCCTTCTTCTCTGCACGCCGAAGCCTATGCTCATAACATTGAAGCTACCGCCATTCGCCGCAGAATGCTGGCTTCCGCCAACGATATGGCTCGCCTGGCATATAACCAGCAGCGCACCGTCGACAGCATCATTGATGAGGCTGAAAAAGCCATCTTTGGTCTTTCTGAACGGCGGGTGCGCCGGGATGTGCAGCCGATCAAACAAGTTTTGAGCGATTACTACGACCGGGTAGAACAGCGTTCCCAGTCGGCCGAGGAACTGTATGGTGTTCCTACCGGCCTTACCGACCTTGACCGGTTATTAGGCGGTCTGCAAAAATCCGATCTTCTGATCGTTGCCGGACGGCCTGGCTCTGGTAAAACCGGTTTTCTTCTCTCGGCCGCCAAGAACGCCGCTCAAAAATTCAAAAAACATGTCGCCATGTTCTCATTGGAAATGTCAAGCGAGCAGCTTGTGCAGCGCTTGATCGCCCAGGAGACGGGTATCGATACCCAACGGCTGCGCTCCGGAAAATTGGGCGGTGAGGATTGGCCGTTGTTCACGCATGCGGTCGAGGTACTCAGTGATACCCACATTTTCCTGGATGATACTCCCGGGATCACCCCACTGCAGCTCCGCACCAAATGCCGCCGGCTGCACATGGAATACCAACTCGATCTGGTGATCGTAGATTACTTGCAGTTGATGTCTTCCGACTCGCGTAATGATAACCGGGTTCAAGAGGTCTCGTTCATCTCCCGCAGTCTTAAGGTATTGGCCCGTGAATTGGATGTGCCGGTGTTGGCAGCTGCCCAACTGTCCCGGGCAGTGGAACAGCGCGAGGGTAAGCGTCCCCAGCTTTCGGATCTGCGGGAATCGGGCAGTCTTGAGCAGGACGCCGATATTGTAATGTTCATCCACCGGCCGGATACCTTGGATAAAGATGTAGCCAAACAAAATCTGGCCGAGATCATCGTCGCAAAACATCGTAACGGCCCCACCCATTCGGGCATTGAGGTTGTTTTCCGTAACAACCTGGCTCGCTTTGATAACGCCGCCTCGGCGCCGATCGACCGGCTGAAGTAAAAGGGTCCGATGGAAAAATTTTCCGGTTTTTCAGCAGGCAAACAGCGCCATATCTCGGTTCCGAACCAATTTTTTAGTGAAGTGTTGCCGCGCATTGACGATCTGCTGGAATTAAAAGTAACCTTATTCATCTTATGGCAGCTTGACCAGCAAGAAGGCGATACCCGTTTTGTCACCCAAGCCTTGCTTGAACAAAACCCGACCTTAATGGCATCCCTGAGTAAAGATGAAACACAGCGTTTAGCCTGTCTGCAAAAAGGGCTCAATGCGGCGGTGGAGCGGGGTACCCTGCTGGCCGGAAGTCAGGCGGATGGCACGCTGGTCTACTTCTTGAACACGCCCCGCGGCCGGGCAGCCGTAAAAGCGATATCGAGCGGCAAGTGGACCCCCGATGCGAACGATCAAACCATGTCGGACATGGAAGAACGGCCGAACATTTACCGGTTGTATGAGGAAAATATTGGCTTATTAACCCCTCTGATCGCCGAAGAACTCCAAGAAGCAGAAAAAGAATACCCGGTGGAATGGATCGATGATGCTTTCCGCCTGGCCGTACAGCGAAACGCCCGCAACTGGCGCTATATTTCCGCAATTTTACGAGCCTGGAAGGAGAAAGGGCGCGATGAAACCAATCGACGAACCTCTGAAGAAGATAGCAGCAAATATGTCCAAGGAGACTTCGGTGATGTCGTCCAACACTAAGACGGATATTTGCCCGATCTGCGGCGGGGTGGGATATGTGCGCGTTGATGTACCGGTGGGCGATCCGATGTTCGGCAAATTACAAGTATGTTCGTGCAAATCGGCCGAATTTCAGCAGGCAACCAGCCAGCGTCTCTATCGATTGAGTAATTTGGAATCGATGAGCACGATGACCTTTGAGAGTTTTAAGTTCGATGGACGCGGCCACTTACCCGAGGCTCAAATGCGGACGTTGGAGAATGCCCGCAGTGCAGTGCAAAGTTTTGCCCAAAAGCTGGACGGCTGGCTGCTGTTGATGGGACCGTACGGGTGCGGTAAAACTCACCTGGCGGCTGCAGCGGCTAACTTTGTGGTTTCCATGGGGGTCCCGTCCCTTTTCCTCACCGTCCCCGACCTGTTGGATTGGCTGCGTTATTCCTACGGGAGCAGCGACCAATCCTTTGAAGAACGGTTTGAAGAGATCCGCAATATCCGCTTGTTGGTGCTGGACGACCTGGGGACACAAAATGCCACCCCCTGGGCCACTGAAAAGTTGTACCAGTTGATCAACCACCGCTATGTGCAGCACCTGCCGACGATTATCACCACCAACCTGGACCTTGAAGAACAGGATGGCCGCATCCGTTCCCGCTTGTGCGACACCGGATTGGTGAAACGCATTCAAATCCAAGCGCCGGATTACCGCTCGCCGTTCGAAGAAGCCAGCCAGGGACAGATCTCGACCTTACGCTTGAACCGCGATTACACCTTTGGAAACTTCAGCATCCGCGAGAATGAGAATTTATCGGCTGATGTCCAAAAGAACCTGCAGCGGGTGTGGAAAGCCGCTCAGCAGTTTGCCGAGAAACCGCGCGGTTGGTTGGTACTCACCGGGGTAACCGGATGCGGTAAAACACACCTGGCCGCCGCCATCGGCAATTATGTCTCCGCTGAGGGGAATGAGGTCATCTTCATCAGCGTGTCTGACCTGATGGATCATCTGCGCTCCACCTTCAGCCCATCCAGTTCGATCTCCTATGACCGCCTGTTTGAGCAGGTAAAAACGACCGGTTTACTGATCTTGGATGATCTGGGAGCCCAAAGCCCAACCCCCTGGGCACAGGAAAAATTATTCCAATTATTGAATTACCGGTATGAAGCCCGTTTGGCGACGGTGATCACTTCGACCTTATCCTTGGAAGAGATGGACGACCGTATCCGCAGCCGGATGTTGGATCCCGACCGGTGCGTGGTATATG
>DATMYN010000066.1:0-3885 GCA_035560875.1 Longilinea sp.
ACTGACAACTGCTGCAGGTGCCCCTGTACCTGATAACCAAAACGCCATGACTGCCGGTCCACGTGGACCAATGCTCTTGCAAGATGTGTGGTATTTGGAGAAGTTGGCCCACTTCGACCGCGAAGTAATCCCTGAGAGGCGGATGCACGCCAAGGGATCGGGCGCTTTCGGAAAATTCACCGTCACACACGATATTACTCAATATACAAAGGCGAATATCTTTTCAAAAATTGGCAAAGAGACCGAGGCCTTTGTGCGTTTCTCGACAGTTGCCGGCGAACGCGGCGCGGCGGATGCGGAACGGGATATCCGTGGTTTTGCAATGAAGTTCTACACAGAGGAAGGTAATTGGGATTTGGTGGGAAACAATACTCCGGTTTTCTTTTTGCGCGACCCGCACAAATTCCCGGATCTGAATCGCGCGGTAAAACGTGACCCGCAAACCAACATGCGTTCCGCCAAGAACAATTGGGATTTCTGGACCTCACTCCCCGAGGCGCTTCACCAGGTCACGATCACGATGAGCGAGCGGGGAATACCATATTCTTACCGACACATGCATGGATTTGGCAGTCATACCTTCAGCATGATCAATGCAAAGAATGAACGGGTCTGGGTAAAATTCCACCTGGTTTGCCAGCAAGGGATCAAGACCCTTACCGACCAGGAAGCGGAAGCGATCGTTGCCAAGGACCGCGAAAGCAACCAGCGTGACCTGTTTGAGAGTATTGTCAAGGGAGATTTTCCCCGTTGGAAGATGTTCATCCAGGTAATGACCGAAGAGCAGGCAAAAAAAATGCCTTACAACCCCTTCGACCTGACTAAAGTTTGGTATCATAAGGAGTTTCCTCTGATCGAAGTGGGTGTACTTGAGCTGAACCGTAACCCCGAGAACTACTTCCAGGATGTGGAGCAGGCGGCTTTCAATCCGGCTGCTATCGTACCCGGTATCGGTTTCTCACCGGATAAAATGTTACAAGGCCGGCTTTTTTCCTATGGAGATGCTCACCGCTATCGTTTAGGGGTCAACCACCACCAGATCCCGGTCAACAGCCCCAAGAATGCCGCAGCCAACGCATCGCACCGCGACGGCCAAATGCGCATCGATGGAAACCATGGCGCTACCCTTGGCTATGAGCCGAACAGCTTTGGCGAGTGGCAGGAACAACCTGAATATAAAGAACCTCCCTTGGAATTGTCTGGGGCGGCTGCCCAATGGAATTTCCGTGAAGATGATTCAGATTATTACACCCAACCCGGAAAACTCTTCCGCCTCATGAATCCAGCCCAACAGCAGGTATTGTTTGAGAATACCGCTCGAGCCATGGGGGATGCTCCCGATTTCATCAAGATCCGTCACATTGGGAATTGCCTGAAAGCAGATCCAGCCTACGGCAAGGGTGTGGCTGCTGCACTTGGTATCCCACTCGATAAAGTCAAGTAAGGCGATAAGAAAAACCAGTCGAAACTTTTGTCCAACTTACCCTATCAGCACCCACTATTCTATTAGTGGGTGCTGATCTAATTCTGCTCCACGCCTTTTGGAAGATTGATACAAAATGTACCAGCCTACCCTAAATATCTTTTACAGGACAGGCTGGTATTGGAATGTGTTGGTACTATTTTTTACGCAGTTTATAACAGTGCGTTGTTATTCGGTAATAAACAAGATATCGCTGGTGCCGCGTTCATGGTTTCTACCCAATGGGTTATTAACAACCCGTCCCATGAAATACATGGTGGAGGAACCCCCTCCATCGATATTATAGGCTTCGGTGCAGCCAAGGTTTTGGAAGATCTGGGCAAATTCATCCAGGGTCACACCCCGGCTGTAGCCCGCACTGCGACCATCCACCACGATGAAGACAAAATGGTTTTCATCGATGATCCCAATACCGGTGCGGGGATTGGAACCCTGGATGGAGTGGTTGCCAAAATTGGTATCGATCTCTACCGTTCCCAGGTTGGAGACGATCTGTGAGTTTTCCAGAAGTGCCGGTCCGAAAGATAATGTGTTCCAAACGCCATCGGCTAAGAGTTGTTCGGCTGTTGTTTGGGTTTCGTCGTAGATCTCCATTGACCCGTCCCGATAAAAAGCCAGTCCGATGCGGGCAGGTATATCCTGGTAGATGACCCCATTGCGGATCTCGATCCCATCTTCACGAAAACCATAATAGTCGCCGTTGATCGCAAAGAGGGCGTTGTTCTCTTCAGCGATCACGGAAGTATATTCAATGATATTCCTGCCAAAGCTGTTATCAGCAAAGGCGCTTTCCAATTGGGTGGCATCCGACAACACAACGTCCGCAACGAAGTATGTGACTGTATCGTTTCCACTGCCTGTTGTGACCTGGGTGACGGTTATCGAGAGGTCACTGCTTTGGTAATTCCAATCGTCCGCAACCACCGTTTCGGTCACGGCTGCTGCCTCAGTTTGCTCAACAATTGCTGTGGTTTCTGCACTGGCAGCCTCGGTAAGAGCGGCGGCATTTACATTGGCGATCTCTACGTGTTGGATCAGGTAACGGTCGGCTAGCAAATACGATAAAGTGCCGAGGAAAATCACCACAATCATTATGGTGCGGATCAGTTTCTTTTTTCTAAACATAGGATTCGAATTTCTCCTTCTTGATCATTTTCGTTCTTGATTATAGGGACTTGGGCGTGCCAGTGGGTTTAGAAATGGTATAGATAAATTCAGATTGCGAACCGTTATCACTGTGGGGGATGAGAAGAAACCTATACAAAAGATAAACCACTACCGATCATAAAAACCGTATGATGGTCACAACAGATAGCCGTTATCTGAGAAAGGTGATTATGGATACATTGACACAATGGGCACTTACAAATGTTTCACTGTACGGTGCTGCAATCTTGATCTTCATAGCTTATATCGGGTCACTGGGGATCCCGTTCCCGATCACAATGGTGATCGTGGCTGCTGGGGCGCTCACCCGGACCGGTTTACTAGATTGGAGGTTGGCCGTACTGGCGTGTTTATTAGGGGCAACATTAGCGGATAACAGCGAATACCTGCTAGGACGGATTGCCCTCCCGTGGATTAAACAGAAGATGGGTGAGAATACCCTTTGGCAGCAAGCTCAATCCACCCTTGATCGTCAGGGCGGTTGGGCAATCTTGTTAACCCGTTTTTGGTTGACACCCCTGGCTCCGGCGGTCAATGTGATCGCAGCCAACCGCTATCCGTTTTGGAAATTCCTCCTGATTGATGTTGTTGGTCAATTCTGTTGGGTGTTATTATATGGAGGCTTGGGTTATCTGTTTGCCGCTCAATGGGAATGGGTAAGCACAGTACTCGGAGCCTTCAGTTGGATCTCTGTGGTCATCGTTGTTCTGGCTTATGGAATCTATTTCTGGATGCAGCGCCGAAAAAACCATAGAGCAAGTTTAAGGATGGAAGTGTATGCAAAAAATCATTAAGTTCATGGCCATTATCCCAGCTTATAACGAGGCGGACCATATCGCTGAGGTTGTTAAAATTGCTAAGAATTACGTGCCGGTTTTAGTAGTGGATGATGGATCAGTAGATGAAACGGCTGCGCTGGCGGAGGGCGCCGGGGCTGAAGTGATCCGCCAGGTTCCCAACCAAGGAAAGGGATCCGCCTTACGGGCAGGTTTCCTTCGAGCCCTTGATCTGGGTTGTGAGGCGGTGGTTACACTGGATGGGGATGGTCAGCATGACCCGCATGAGATCGAGAAATTCCTTCAGTCTTTCACGGCCCGTCCGGCAGACCTGATCATTGGGAAGCGGAATTTCAGTCACATGCCCTTTAGCCGCCGGTTGGCAAATACCACCGGGCGCTGGTTGTTCACCTGGGCGATGGGGCAGCCAATTCCGGATAACCAGTCCGGTTATCGGCT
>DATMYN010000067.1:0-7912 GCA_035560875.1 Longilinea sp.
GTGAAATATTTATGGTAAACTTTGACAAATTTCCCGGATTGTTATTTAACTTCTGTTGAACAGATCATCGGTCTGAATTGGAAGTCATTGTAATGATTAAAGAAAAAGTAAAAGTCTTGGCTGTAGATATCGGCACCGGCACTCAAGATGTACTCCTGTTCGATTCTCGCCTCGATGTTGAAAACAGCTTTAAGATGGTGCTTCCTTCTCCGACCATGATGGTATTTCGCCGTCTGGAAGCGATTGCTCAAAATGGGAAAAGTGCTGCTCTGCATGGTTTCCTCATGGGCGGCGGACCCAGCTCGTGGGGGACTGAGCGGGTTTTGAAGGCTGGCGGGAAGGTCTACGCAACCCCTCAAGCTGCTCTTTCGTTTAACGACGATCTTGAAGCGGTTCAAAACTCAGGTATTACCCTCATCAGTGAAGATGAAATTGCCGCATTGCCGGATGATATTGAGAGGATAGAATTACGCGATTTTGATTTTCTGGCATTACGCCAGACCTTTTCACGCTTTGGCATCTCATTGGATGACCTGGATGCGGTGGCGGCTGCCGTTTTTGACCATGGTAATGCCCCCATAGATATCTCAGACCGTCAATTCAGGTTCGACTACCTGGAAGATCGCATCCGCAGCCAAAACCGGTTATCTGCCTTTGCCTACCCCGCCGAAGATATCCCCGCCAGTATGACCCGCCTGCAAGCGGTGGCTAATTCGGCCAGAGGTTTCGATTGCCCGTTGGTGGTAATGGATACGGCCCCCGCCGCCGTGTTGGGGGCGACCTTCGACCCCATCGTCGGGGCAAATCCCGAAAAGATCATTGTCAATATTGGGAATTTCCACACACTGGCATTCCGGCTCAGTGCTGCGGGGATCGAGGGCGTCTTTGAACACCATACCGGTTTGCTGAAACGACCAGATCTGGAAATGTTATTAGAAAAGTTGGCTCAAGGTACATTAACCCATGCCGAAGTATTCAATGGTCACGGTCATGGGGCATTCATGGTGAACAAATCGCCCATGCAGGAATTTGGTTCCAAGAACAGGGTTGTTGTAACCGGTCCAAGGCGGAGCATGTTGGCAAATTCATATTTGAAACCTTATAATGCAGTCCCCTTTGGGGATATGATGATCGCCGGCTGCTTTGGTTTGGTTGAAGCCGTTGCCAGTGTTCGTCCGGAACTCGCCGATCCGATCCGTTCTGCCATGGATCTATCCCAAAAAATGCATAACGCTCCCTGGGATGTTCAGGATTAGGCATAAACTGTGGTAAAATCTTCAAGCTCAGAAGTAGTACCCTTCTTGCTGAGTAAAATCAAATTTTGAAAGGGCTTGAGAAATGAAAGTACTATTGATCAAAGACGTCTATAAACTGGGTCATGCCGGTGACGTCAAAAAAGTAGCTGATGGCTACGGTCGCAATTTCCTCCTTCCCCAAGGTTTAGCTGTATTAGCCACTGCCGGTGCGCTGAAACAAGTTGACCACATCCGCAGCCGTGCCGCTGCTACCCGCGCCATTTTGAACGATGAAATGGGTGGCGTTGCTGCGTTGATGAAAGACTTGGTCCTGGCCTTCTCCAGTAAAGCTGGTGAAACTGGCAAGTTATATGGTTCCATCACCGCTCAGATGGTCACTGATGCCCTCAATAAGAAACTGGGGACCAAAGTCGACCGCCGCCAGGTTGAAGTCCAGCCCATCCGTGTACTGGGTGAACATAAAGTCCACGTCCGCTTAACGGTTGATCTGATCCCTGAGATCAAGGTGATCGTCTATCGCGAAGGTGAAGCACCCATTGAATCATCCCCGGTTGTGGTTGAGTCTGAAATCGTTGAACCCGCTCCTTCCGCAGTTGCAGAAACAGAAGCACCTGCCGTTGAAGCACCAGTTGTTGAAGAACCTGTCGTTGAAGAAGTTGAAGCTGACGAAGCTGCAACCGACGAAACCGCTGAATAAGCTTAATCTTTTTTCTGCACATAAACCGGCCTGATACAGCCAAAAGGCTGGCAGGCCGGTTTTATTTTTCAGGTAATTATGCAACCAACCGTTGGCCAACAAATCCGCCAGGCACGCATTGAACACCACCTTTCCCTCGAACAGGTGGCCCAAGCCACGCATATCAAAATACATCACCTGCAAGCCTTGGAAGATGATGCATTGACCAATATGGCCTCATTGGCACAAGCGCGTGGTTTTGTCCGCCTGGTGGCTGGCGTTGTCGGGATAGAAGCCCAACCGCTATTGGATCTTTGGGAAGCCGGTTATTTTACCCAAGAACCAGAGCTGCCGGAAATACCTGAAGAAGAAGAGCCGGTTGACGAATTAGAACCGATCTACGTTGATGAAGAACCCGCCATCGATACAACCACCCTCAAAGGGAAATTCGATTTTGTGGTAACTTCGGCCAAGAAGCTGGTAAAACCAAAACCGAAACTTCCCGAAGGGCCTTCACCCGCTCAAAACCTGCAGTTGGCTGAAGCCGAATTTGCCTATACCTGCCGGGAGATCGGTTCCCAATTACAAAAACAACGTGAGATGCTCAGTCTGTCCCCGGATGAAATTGAATTACATACTCACTTGAAGACCCGCTACATTAAAGCGCTTGAAGAAGGCCGAATGGATGACCTTCCCTCACCGGTTCAAGGCCGGGGAATGCTCAGCAATTATGCCGCCTTCCTTAACCTGGATAGCAACGTAATTCTGGATAACTATGGCAAGGCTCTCCAGGTACGTAGAGAGGCATTAACTGCCGTTGAGCAAGCGCCTGTAAAACACTCCCTTTCCCAAACCATCTCCGCTAATCCTGCCTCACCGTCTATCCGGCGATTACTCACACCCGACCTTGTGATAGGTGCCAGTTTAATTGTTATGATGGCCGTCTTCATCATTTGGGGTGTCATTAAAGTAATCACTGATACATCGCTGGCTTCTTCATCGAATGCTCCCTCCATTTCCGAGGTTTTACTCGAGACCCCTTCCCTCACTAGCCAGGTAGCTGGAGTGGATGTCACCGCTGACTCTGCCGGAGTCCAGGTCCCCCAAGAGACCTCCGGTCAACCCGGTGCCGATCTGACCATATCTCCTCCGGCAGAATCGACCGCCCGTCTCCAATTGTATGTAATTGCGGTCGAAAGTTCATTCGTTCGGGTTCGGACGGATGGCAGCCAGGTTTTCAATGAAAGGGTTGTGGTCGGAAATGCCTACACGTTTACAGCCAACAGCACAATCGAATTAGCTGCCGGAAATGCAGCCGCATTACGGGTCGTATTCAACCAGGAAGATCTCGGCCTGCTAGGCGAAGTTGGACAGGCTGTGACGATGTTGTTCACCGATTCCGGTGCCGTTACCCCCACACCAGCCGTTTCGCCAACCCCAACCCGCACCCCGCAGCCAACCCTAACCCTGCAGCCGACTCCTACTCCAACGGTGCTAACGCCCTCTGTTACCCCTTATGTCCCCTAAAAATTCATCCCAGAAATCATTTTATTTAGTATCACTGGGATGCGCCAAGAATACGGTGGATTCCGAATCCATGGCCGGGCTGCTAACCCAGGCTGGGTTCGAAGCCATGGAATCTCCCAAGCGTGCCACCTATTTGATCGTTAATACCTGTGGGTTTATCCAAGCTGCCCGCAAAGAATCCATTGAAGTCCTTCAAGACCTATCCAAGAAAAAAAAGCCCGGTCAATACCTGATCGCAGCCGGTTGCTTAACAGAACGGTACCGCGCTCAAATCGCCGAAGAAGTCCCCGGGTTGGACGGGGTCATGGGAACCCGCCGTTGGATGGATATTCTTGACCTGATCAATGACCTCCGGCCAAACCCGCCTGCCCCCTTATACCATCTCCCGGATGTCCCCTCCATCGGTCTGGATGAACATGGCATCATTCGGGCTGCCCTTCAGGGTGGTAGTGCCTACTTGAAGATCGCCGATGGATGCCGCCGGCCGTGCGCATTTTGTGCCATCCCGCTGATCAAGGGTACCACCGTCAGCCGGCCGATGGAAACGATTCTATCCGAAGCCGAAGCCTTACAAGATTTGGGGGTTCAGGAACTAGTATTGCTGGCTCAAGATACCACCGATTACGGGTTCGACCTAGGGTTGGAGGATGGCCTTTCACAACTCCTTGAAAAAATGCTGCCGCGCATACCGGATATCCCCTGGGTTCGCATACTCTACGCCTTTCCGGGTTACATCAGTGATCGTTTGATCGAGTTGATGGCTGCCCAAAACCAGTTGCTCCCCTATCTCGATATTCCCCTGCAGCATGCCAATCCACACATCTTACGGAACATGCGCCGGCCATCAGACATGGACGGAGTATTCAAGACGATCGAGAAAATACGCAAAGCGATCCCAAATGTAGCCTTACGTTCTACATTTATCGTTGGTTTCCCCGGTGAGACGGAGCAACAATTTCAAACGCTTCTGGATTTCCTGACAGAAATCCAATTTGACCGGGTAGGCGCTTTCACCTATTCATTTGAGACCGGTACCGGTGCAGAACCGCTTGGTGATCCAATTACTCAGGAGGAAAAAGAAAGCCGGCTAGAAAGATTGATGCTGCTGCAGCAGCAAATATCTCTTCAAAAGAATCAAGCACTCGTTGGCAAAACATTGGATATAATAATTGAAGGTGTTGACAATGATCTGAGTATCGGCCGTTCTTATCGAGATGCGCCTGAAATCGATGGGTTAGTGATTGTGGAAGGACAAGCCGATATTGGGTCTATCGTTCCGGTAGTCATCAATGGAGCCATGCCCTATGATCTCACCGGCCAATTCGTAAAGACCTAAAGAAAATAAAAACATGTCTCGCCTTGATAAAGCCGCCCTTTTATTAAGCCTGATCACTATTCTAACGTCCTATCTGGTTGCAGACCGGATCTTCGATCGTATCCCGCACCTTGAGGATGAGATGGCCTACGTCTGGCAGTCTGAGACCATTCCAAATGGTGAAATCCTCGTCCCTTCCCCCCCATGCACAGGTTGTTTCTTAGTTCCCTTCGTTATCGATCATAATGGCTTTCGCTTTGGAAAATACCCCCTAGGCTGGCCGGTTGTACTTTCCATAGCGTATGTGTTGAATGGCCGCGATTGGGTCAACCCGATCATCGCCGGTTTATGTATCTGGTTCCTGTACCGGATCATCCAAAAGATCACGAAAAACGATTGGACGGCCATATTGGGTGCGTTCTTAACTGCATCCTCGCCGTTCTTCCTATTAAATTCCGGCTCATTACTATCTCATCCCTGGTCGTTATTACTGACGTTGGTTTTTACCTGCGCCTGGTTGGATCTTTACCTTAACAACACAACTCTTCCGCGTCCGTTGCTGACACTAACCGCCGCCTTTACGTTAGGCGCGTTGATCCTTACCCGCCCTTTTACTGCCGCGGCCATAGCTATCCCCTTCTTTATCCACGGTGCCATCCTTTTTCTAAAACGCAAATCCACCTTCCGCTGGGAATTATTCGGGATCGGAATATTTGCAGTTTTTTGTGTTGGCCTGTATCTTTTATGGCAGTATCATGTCACCGGCAGTCCGTTAACCAATCCGTATACCTTATGGTGGTCCTATGACACGATTGGGTTCGGCCCAGGTCATGGACGCCAAGAAGGCGGTTACATGCCGGATGATATTTGGATGGCAACCAAACCCGGTTTGGAATCATTATTGGATGATACTTACGGCTGGGAAAATCTTTCTTGGGTGTTCTTGCCGTTTGGATTGATCGCTCTGTGGAAAAACCGCCAGGCCTGGCTCGTGAGCAGCATTTTACCCATGCTGATACTGGCTTATTTGTTGTATTGGATTAATGCACAATTATTCGGCCCAAGGTACTACTATGAAGGCATTGAAAGTTTTTCGTTATTAAGCGCAGCAGGCATCACTTGGCTGGTGGGAGAAATTCCCAAAACTGGGTTTAAATTCATTGAAACTGAAAGATGGCTGCGTCCATTAATCGTTCTCATTGGCCTTTCAGCCTTAGTGGGTTGGAACTTGATCTCGTATTTGCCGGAACGGTTGCAAGGCATGTACGGGCTATATGGCGCCAACGAAACCCGTTTGAGCATCTTCACCAATCCGGCCACCGCCCCTGAAACCCCTGCCGTGGTGATCGTCCATATCCATGAATCATGGATCGAATACGGCGCCCTGCTCGATCTATCCACACCCTATTTAGATACCCCGTATGTGATCACCTTGAACATGGGTGAAGATAACAACCAGATCGTCAATGATGCTTTCCCGGATCGATACATCTATGAATACGATCCATCCGGCGATTTCTATCACTTTATATTAGTCCGTGAACCAATTTCAAACACCGCTCAATAACAAAAAAGGAGCTGCTCTTGTTTCGATGAGCAGCTCCACTTTTTATATTTATCCCTTACGGGGTAATAGTATCGGTTGGTGTAGGTGTTTCTGATGTGACCGTTGGGGTTATCCCCACCGGCGGCGCCGCCGTTGCCGTCAGGTTCGTACATTGGGTGGATGCTTCATCGATCTTCGATTGGAGGGTATCATCCCCTTCAACCAGATTATCTCCATAGACGTAGACACCAATAAGAGATGCATTCTGATATTGGGTCAGTGCTCCGCAGGGGTCTGCCGAGCGCATCAGCGTATCCCCATATCCGATCAACGCCAGTTTATTGCGTTGGATGGCAGAATATCCCGAAGAGTCGCATAAATTGGGTAAAGCATAAGCAACGTCGGATATGTTATCCACCACCCGCTGCCAATCTATTCCCCAGAAAGTGACCGCGGTCATAAACCTGCGTGCCCAAGAGCGGTAATTGATGGCTTCCGAATCCAGTGGGGCAAACCGTTCGGCTAATGTGATCAAATACCCGCCGCCTTCCGGATCACATTCGCTTAGGATCATCTGCATGCCGCGTTCGCGCAGGACGATGTAGTACATCCCATCCACATCGATCGTCCGGTAGGTCAGGTCCTCATTCCGCAATGCATCCAGTGCTTGCAGAGCCCCCGCCCAATCCTGATTGGCCATATCTGAGACAGCATCATTGAAAAGCTCTTCAGAACCGCGCGTATCGGGTGTCGGAGATGGCGTTGGCGTTGGCATTACGGTGGGGGTTTGCGCCAAGGCGATTTGCAACTCAACTTGGGTCAAGGCGTCCATGATTCCGGGATAGCTTGGATCCAATTGCAGCACATATTGGAATTGCGTTCGCGCAAGTTGATAATTGCCGGCATTCAATTGCTCCATGCCGTATTGGAAATAAACTGCCGCATTAGTGACCCGGGCTGTTGCTTCTAACCCCAAGCGTTGTTGGATGCCCGAGCCATATCCTAAAAGGCTCGATAATAAAGCAGCCGCAAGGAATATACCTAAACCCAGCCATATCCATTTTGCCCGGCGAGGTTTTTGTGGTTTTTCCGGTTCTACTGGTTTATTTGGTTGTGTAGTTGAAATCGTTTCTTCGGTCATGGTTGTAATTATACTTTGAAATTTTCGATTCTCTGTCAAGTGCTTAGAGGTTAAGGAAAACTTTAACCTCTTTCCAGACAAGCGGCAATGCTGCGGCTAAACCAATCCCCATGGCGGCAATACCTAACACCAACTCCGGTAGGATTTGCCCGCCAAAGTGCAAAACGAGCCATGTACACCCACCCCCCACAATGGCTGCCACCAAACCGCGGAAAAGTGTACCCCACAATTGTTTATCACCCTCGAATAGGTGAACGTTCTGCTCGCGGCGTAATTGATAAACCAGGATGGACAGCAAGATGATCGCCTCACTGGTGAAAGCCAAGGAATCTCCCAGGCTGATCCCCTGGGCGCCCCACGGTTTGAAGAGGACGCCGGCCAGGAGGAAAAATACGCCTAAATTGAGCAAGGCTGCCATGAACGGAAACCAAACCCGTTTACGGGCGTAGAA
>DATMYN010000068.1:0-9254 GCA_035560875.1 Longilinea sp.
TTGACTTCATTGAAGGAAATCACCCGGTTCATGTGCGCAGACATGTCCAGCGTGATCCCGCCTTTTACCGCCTCGGAACCGCGCGTCACCGAAGACCCGCCGCTCCAAACATACAAAGCCACCCGTTCTTTATTACACCAGGCCACCAGGGCGGCTACATCTTCTTTTCCGCGCGGGCACACGACTGCATCGGGGATATTCTCCACCTGATGGTGTCGCAGGCGCAGCGCATCGATCATCCCCTTACCGTAACTCGCTTTGATCCGCGAAACGATATCCAGGCGCAGGTTCTCCTCGCCGACGATCTTTCGCAGGTCATCCAATTGACCCTTCGAAAGATGGATGGGGACATCCAACCCTACCGGTTCGAGCCCTTCCAATTTGCGGGTCTGGAAATCCGCGTCGGAAAGGTGAAAGGTTTCTTTGACCAGGTTGATCAAACGGTGGTTCGGCCGTTTGAATTCACTGGGAGATCCCCATTTGAACAGCGACCGGTAAGTGCCCTGGGGGACGGTTTCGCCGTACCAGTTCGGTTTTACATCTGAAGTATGTTTAGGCATGACAATTCTCCGCAGGAAGTGGTAAGAGGTATGACCAGTCACTATACTTTACATCAGTTAAAGTCGAAAGTCAAGTAGGCGCCAACCTAAACAATTCCCGTATTCAATCAAATACATACTCAACTCTAGCACGTTTTGTTGTTTTATTTATACGCTTGATTGGAAAATTCGGGTAAATTTTCACCGAAAAAGGTGACAAAATGCCCCCCCACTTTTCACAACCCTATGCTATCCTTAGCGCAACCTATAACCATTTATGAAGGAAAGGGTTTTAACATGACATACGAAATTAGCACCGAATGTATCGCCTGCGGCGCTTGTGAAGCCGAATGCCCAGAAAAAGCTATCTCCCCCAAGGGAGATGTATACTACATCGATCCCGCTCTGTGCAAAGATTGCGGCACTTGTGAAGAAGTCTGCCCCGTCGGCGCACCGCATAAACTGTAGAAACAGATTTCTCTTCCTCCTCCCTACCTGTGCAAAAGCCCCGGACCTCCGGGGCTTTTGACTATTATCAACTCGATTTGTTTTACTGTTCGGGCGCTGCCGGTTGGGCAGGTTCTTTCTTTTTCCGGCCTTTGATCCCCTCAATAACCACCGGGATAAGGGAAACGAAAATGATGGCAAGGATGACCAGTGAGAAATTTTCTTCCACGAATGAAAGGTTTCCAAAGAAATAACCCGCAAACAAGAACAGCCCTGTCCACACAACCCCGCCGATCAGGTTATAGGAGAGGAAATACCCATAGCGCATTTGCGCAACCCCGGCTACAAACGGGGCAAAGGTGCGGATGATCGGCACAAAACGAGCCAGGAAAATAGTTTTACCGCCGTGCTTCTCATAAAAAGCATGCGCCCGGTCGAAATATTCTTTCTTTAACCACTTCACCTCACCGGTAAAGGCTTTTGCGCCAATTTTTCGGCCGATCCAATAATTGGTGGTATCCCCGATGATGGCGGCAATTGCCATCAATCCGTACAGGAGAAAGATATTTAGACCGGAACTATCGATGGCGGCAAAGGCGCCGGCCGCGAACAGCAGTGAATCCCCCGGTAAAAAGGGCATGATCACCACACCGGTTTCAATAAAGATCACCACAAACAGAATTCCGTAAGTCCAAAAACCAAAGTCATTGATGATCTGGCCCAGGTAACGATCAAGGTGTAAAAACCAATCGATCACGGTTAGGATAAACTGGATCATTTTTCCTCATTCTTCCTTTTCAACAGCCACATCCGCTGTTGATCGTGTTTCTTCAAAAATCTCGGTTGGCGGTGGCACTACACTCGCCGTTTTTTGCTTACGAAGTTTCCAGTTTACCATACCTAACACGGTTAACATAGCCAGGCTTAGGGTAACAATACTCACTGTTCCCAGAAAATTCCAACCGGCAATGGAAAATTCGTTATAGGTTGAAAGGTAAGGCTGCAAGCCAACTACAATGCTCAGGTAATTCCATAACCCATGAATGGCGGTCGCACAAAAATAGAATAATATCAATCGAAAATACCGCCGCTCGCTCCAGGCATACGCCAGACCCATACCAACCAATCCGCAGGTGGTCACATGCAGCAGACCGGTCCCGGCCCGCTGTAAAACCACCGTTGTCCATCCGCTGGAAGCCAAATTGGTGACCAGGGTTGAGCTTTCGATAAAGGCAAATACCGCCCCACTGACCAACCCCATCACCCAGCCTTGCTCCGGGGTTGGTTTTCTGTTGGCTACAAACCATAAACCCAAAGGTTTCAAGGCTTCTTCCAAAGCCGGACCGGCGACTGCAAATAGTGACATGATAATGAATACCATGCCGGGTAATTGCAGGATGGAGGAGGTAAACGGAGCCAACCCTTCTTCGGTAAAATTACCGGAGTTCATTAAGGAGCTCATCTGTGAGATCACACCCGCCCAGTCTGGCCGGCTTCCCCCTACCGCTCCCAAAGCGATCACCAAAACACCCATCACAAGGATCTCGACGCAAATGGTCAGGAGCGGGGTGATCGCCATGTTGAATCCCAGCACTCCCCACATGCGCTGACGGCTGCCGCCCTCAAGCTTATTGCGTCCGTATTCAACAAACCACCAGATCGGTAAAACGATCACAGCCGTTTGGATGAACGGCATCACCAACCAGGCGGACGATGAATCGGCGAATATTGCCCCGGCTATCAGTATCCCCGGCCAGAATAACAACCCGATGGTCGCAGCTTTAAAAAGCCGGGGCGCCGGCCGGTAAACAACTTCTTTACCAAGCAGCCGGCGCACCGGATAGATTATCGATGGGATCAACGCGATCAATATGATCCCGGACAACCATGCATATTGGAATAACGGAAGGGCTCTTTCGGGTTGGCGGGCGATGAAAGTAAAACCGTTGGCAGCCAAACCTAACATGAGCGCTAAAGCTATAAAACTGCCAAAACCTCCCAACAAGAGCTGGCCAACCCAACCCGGCCGTTCATTCCGTTGTTGTTCCATTGATCAAATTATCGTTCTTCGATCGTTACATGCAAGATCATATCGGGGTCTGGTTGAGCCTCAGTGGAAGTGGGATCGACCCGGGTGAGCAGGGTAAGCACGTCCATACCTTCCACCACCTGGCCGAATACGGTGTAATTTCCGTCCAGATCGGGCACCGGCGCCAGGGTGATAAAGAATTGGCTGCCGTTGGTTCCTGAACCGGAATTCGCCATACCGACCATCCCGGCTGTGTCAAAATTCAGGTCGGCGGATATTTCATCGCCAAACATGTAGCCAGGGTCGCCGATACCGGTTCCGGTCGGGTCGCCCGTCTGAGCCACAAATCCCTCGATCACCCGGTGGAAGGACACATTGTCAAACCAACCTTCTTGTGCCAGGAACACAAAGCTGTTCACGGTCAACGGAGCTTGTTCGGGGAAAAGCTGGATAACGATATTTCCTTGGGATGTTTCCAGCGTAGCATAATACTCATGGGCTGGGTCAACCACCGTGGGCGGGCATTCGGAATACTGTTGATCGCGGAACTTCCAAAGCTGGAAGATTGCCGATAGGTTGGCATAGGTGGGAGAGATCCCATCGTTCGGGTCCACATTGATGGCCCAGATCAGGTTCCCATCCAAGATAATGTAGATGGAAGGGGTTCCGGTAAGACCGGCCGCCACAGCATCCGCAGAGGATTGGGTCGCCAATTGGACCATCGCTTCGCTGTTCATATCGGTCATGAACTGCTCAACGTTCAAACCGGTGATCGTGGCTGCTTGTTCGGCGATCCAGGTCTGGAAATCTTCCTCGCTCAAGGCGTCCCAGGTTTCCCAGGTATCGATATTGAACAAGATATTATGCATTTCCCAATAAAATCCCTGCAGTCCGGCGGCTTCAGCCGCCTGGATGGATACATTCGACAGGGTGTGTCCGACCGGGAAATTGCGGTACACATATTGGACTTCGGTCAAATTCTCATCAACAAACTGAGCAATACCGGCAGAGAAGGTCACGCAGTACGGGCAGGTGTAATCGGCATATTCCAAGATCACCATCCGTGGGGTTTCGGAACCTAACACATGGTCAGTAGCGGTGATCTCGGGGAAGGTCAACCATTCTTCGCCTTTTGGTTCAGGGAAGATCGATGGGCTTACCAAACATTCACCTGGTTGAGCGCCTACGACTACGGGAGCCGCTTCTTCGGTTGCCGCCGCAGTAGTTTCTTCCGTCGCGGCCGGTTCGGTTGTGGCTTCCTCGGTGCTGGAGGCCGCATTACAAGCGGTTAATAGCAGAGAAAGAATAATTACGATTAAGAGCAGGGATTTTTTCATTGTGAATTACCTTTCATACAAGCAAAATGGGGACTTCCCACACATCATCCGTGAGGGCGGGCATTCAACCAATTCAATACAACTTTTTTCAGCGAGGATTCTACCACGTCCCTGGATTGAGAGGCGTCGATAACCTGCCACCTTACAGGATCGGCGGCTGCCATTTCAAGATACCCTTTGCGTACCTTGCTGTGCAGATCCAAGGCATAGGCATCCATCCGGTTCCACTCGCCCCCGCCGGATATTCTTCGTTTCAATCCAATTTCAGCATCCACATCAAACAAAACGGTTAGGTCCGGTTGTAAACCACCGGTCGCAAATTTCAACACCTGCCGCAGCATTTCCAGGTCATTGCCGTGCCCATAGCCTTGATACGCCAGGGTAGAGTCGGCATAGCGGTCAGAGATCACAATATCCCCGGCTGCCAGGTGGGGGCGGATGACTTCGGCTACCAATTGGGCGCGGGCCGAACAAAACAGCAGGGTCTCGGTATGCGAATCCATACCGGTATTCTTCATGGACATGAGCACCGTGCGCACCTGGTCGCCAATTGCTGTGCCGCCTGGTTCGCGTGTGGTAAATACCTTATAACCCAGGCTGCGCAAATGCTCTGCCAGTGGCTGCACTTGCGAGGTTTTCCCGCTTCCGTCCGGACCTTCGAGGGTAATGAACATGGTTATTCTCTAAAGATCCTTACATAGCGGTTGGGTTCTTTTCCGTAAGAATGAGAGATCAATTCAGCCTGGCGGGCCAGTTCATGCTGTAACCGTCGCACCGCCGCCGAAGCCGGAGGCAGGTCAACAAAGCGCTGTCCATTCATCACCGCCTCGATCGCCGATTGGGTAGCCAAAGCAATTTCCTGCACTTCCCCAACCGGGGCATCGATAACGTGGTCGTCTGGCAGGTTGAAGATCGAAGCCAGGGATTGTTCGATTTGCGTTACCGTATTGGAGCGCAGTACGTATATGGGTAATCCGCGTGTTTCCGCATCCATCACCGGCTGTTGGCGGTTGCGGTAGTATGCCCGCAAGGTCATCAAAGCCTGCGCTTCACCCAGATCGTGCGCCACTACCACCGGCACTCCCAGCCGTTTGGCGGCTTGGATAAGGCGGTTGCGGGCTACACCGTATGGGTATAAACGGATGGATTTTAGCCCGCCGTTGGCGTCAACGGTATTCAAGGCAGCCCGTTCCGAACTCGGTTGAGGATGCCTGGCAGCATTGCGGCCGGTGGGATTCATCTGATCATCGGGGTTGAACAACCGCCGCTGACCCTGTACGGTGGTGGCGCGCATGGTCGGCGCAGGCACTTTTTCGATCTTGATATCGCCTTTTTCGTCGCGGTAGCGCAGTTCCGGGCTGGGGGGGAAGCCCCTTACCAGCGCATCGACCGATTCAGCCACATCCGGGTGGACTACCAGCCGGTCGCGTTCTTGGATCTCGATCAACACATCAAAAGTAGGCGGGGCACGCCGTTCAAGCACCGTCTTTTGGGTGCCGCGCCGGCGCGCTTCTTCATCTGATAAGGTAACGCTCTCAATACCGCCCACCAGGTCCGAAAGGGTCGGGTTGAGCAGCAGGTTTTCCATGGTGCGCCCGTGGGCAGTCGCCACAAGCTGTACACCGCGTTCGGCAATCGTCCGTGCCGCCACCGCTTCAAGTTCCCGGCCGATCTCATCGATAACGATAACCTCAGGGTTATGGTTCTCCACCGCTTCGATCATTACCTCGTGTTGCAGGTTGGGTTTAGCCACCTGCATCCGGCGGGCGCGGCCCACGGCCGGGTGGGGCACATCCCCATCCCCGCCGATCTCATTCGAGGTATCTACGATCACAACCCGTTTGGTCTCGGCCAGAATGCGGGCGGCTTCGCGCAGCATGGTGGTCTTTCCAACCCCGGGTTTACCAAGCAGCAACAGGCTTTTTCCACTTTCGATCAAGTCCTGCATGATATCAATAGTACCGTACACAGCCCGGCCTACCCGGCAGGTAAGCCCTACGATATGCCCGCGCCGGTTGCGGATGGCGCTTATGCGGTGCAGTGTGCGTTCAAGGCCGGCGCGATTATCGGCATCAAAATCGCCGATCCCTGAAGTAACCAATTTCAATTCTTCATGGGTCACTTCCCGTTCACTCAACACCACCTCACCATCCACAAAGCGCGCTACCGGTAAACGCCCCAGATCCATAACGATCTCTAACAGGTTGTCGGTGTTATTGGCGCGCTGAACCGCCTGGGCAATATCAGGCGGAAGCACCCCCAGTAAAGCATGTAAATCATCCGTTATGCGTCTTTGCCCCATACCAACTCATTTCTAATTCAAACGCTGCTGAACCTCTCGCTGGTTCAGCAATCCATCCGGAGAAGTGTATGGAATGAACGGTAACGTGGGTTCCGGGTGGTGGTCTTCTCGCAAGGCATGCCGTTGAGCTAACGCTCCCACTCGCTGCATCCTTACAAGATATTTTACAAAAAGCGCCAGGCGCGGGGAACAACTGGCTCCCATGCCATCCAGCGCATGTTCAACAAAAGCTTGGTCGGCTCTGATACCCAGGTAAGCGCTCCGGCCTAAAGAGGGGATGCCATCGATCAGACTAAATAAAACCGCCGGCAGGTCCTCAACCGTGGGGTGGATGACCGGTTCGATATAGATGCCATGCGACCCGTAATGTACATCCGCATAACCCAGCAGTACTCCCTTCAACCGGAATACCCAGCGGTCTTGGAAGGTCAGCGAAAGCGATTCGGCGGCTTGGACCAGGGGCGGGACAAGCGAGTTATACAGGGTTTGTACCGCCTGGATATCCAGGCCGGTCGCCAATTCCCATCGGCCGGAGGTTTGGCTGCTGATCGGCACCGGTACCTGCCAGATGCGCTGCCAGGAGTAAACCGTGTATCCGGCTCGGCGCAAATTTTCGAAAATAGGGGTGTCTTCACTTACAGCCGCCCGCATGTTCAAAGCTCCCATCGATCCGGCCTGACTGGAAAGTTCATCCAATAATGCCGCCGCCGCTGGAGTATCGGAGGCTCTGGCCGGGAGCAAAAAGCTCAACATGGCAGAGCGGTCGCCCGAGCGGTACAGCATTTGTCCGATCGCCGTGGCATCATCACCGGGCGGATCTACAACGCACGTGCAGCTCCCCTGCGTGGGATGGAGCAAAGCCAATAGAGCGTTTACACCCGCCAAATTGCCGCGCGTCACCTGTAATGCGCTGTTCAGGCATAAAGCTTGATGTTGGTAACGCATTAACGTGAAAATGTCGTACCAGGCAAACGGTCTAACGTCTATTTTGCTAACTCCAGAAAATACCGGTGGAAACGATCGTCACCGGTCAACTCCGGGTGAAAGGATGTTGCCAACAGCTTCCCTTGCTGGGCAGCCACGATCCGGCCGTCCGGAAGCTTTGCCAGTACGCGTGCAGAACCGTTAACCGATTCGATCAGCGGTGCCCGGATGAATACGGCGTGATACGGAAGCACCTGCGGATCCACTATCCTTAATTCAGGGATATCCAGGTCCACCTCAAAGCTGTCAACCTGCCGGCCAAAAGCATTGCGTTCAACCTGAATATCCATCAACTTCAGTAAAGGTTGCTCGCGGCGGATATCACTGGAAAGGAAGATGGCTCCGGCGCAGGTTCCCCAAATGGCATGCTGTTGGCCAAACTCGTGCAAAGGCTCCATCAGTCCAAAGGCCACCGCCAGCTTGCCAATCGTGGTCGATTCCCCGCCGGGGATGATCAAACCATCCAAATCCTTCAGTTGTTCCGCCAGCCGCACCTGCGTTACCTTGCAGCCGATCTTCTCCAATACCGTCTGGTGCTCAATGAAGTCACCTTGTAATGCCAGAACGCCGATTTGCTGCATATAACCAATTACCAGCCTCTTCCGGCGATCTTATCCTGATCGGGAATGCTAGAGATCTGGCGGCCGACCATCGGTTCGCCCAAATCTTTGCTTACTTCTGCCAGAATGGCGGCATCCTTGAAATGCGTTGTCGCTTTTACGATCGCGGCCGCCCGTTTGGCCGGGTCACCACTCTTGAAGATACCGGAGCCCACAAATACACCGTCAACCCCTAGCTGCATCATCAAGGCAGCATCGGCCGGGGTGGCAATCCCACCGGCGGCAAAGTTGACCACCGGCATGCGTCCCAGCTTGCGGGTTTCCATGCACAATTCATACGGCGCACCCAATTCTTTGGCAAAAGCCATCACTTCTTCTTCGGGCATGGCAACCAGGCGGCGGATATCGCCCAAAACCTGGCGGGCATGGCGTACGGCTTCAACCACATCCCCGGTGCCTGCTTCCCCTTTGGTGCGGATCATCGCCGCCCCTTCACCAACCCGGCGCAGCGCTTCACCTAAGTTACGGCAGCCGCATACGAAGGGAACCTTGAAACCGTGTTTTTCTATGTGATGGGCTTCATCGGCAGGTGTCAACACTTCGGATTCATCGATGTAATCCACACCGATCGATTCAAGTATTTGTGCCTCAACAAAATGTCCGATCCGGCATTTTGCCATCACGGGGATTGTTACCACTTTCATGATCCGCTCGATCAATCCCGGATCACTCATCCGGGCCACACCACCGCTGGCGCGTATATCGGCGGGCACGCGTTCCAAAGCCATTACCGCACAAGCACCGGCATCTTCGGCGATCTTTGCATGTTCCGGGGTGACCACATCCATGATCACGCCACCTTTAAGCATTTGGGCTAAACCCTTTTTAACAGCAAACGTTCCTACTTGCTGCTCCATTATAAAGAACCTCCTGTCTTAACTTTTCTTACTTTTTGATTCTACCACGCCCGAAGATGCCTAACAATGTAGAGAGTGAGAAGATACCCGTAACTCATGATCTTTTTCCCCTTTACGATCGAATTTCTTAAAAGTATTG
>DATMYN010000069.1:0-6166 GCA_035560875.1 Longilinea sp.
GTATGAGGTCATCCAGGGTTCTTGCCCTGCCCTCATAGAAAAATCGTTAGGAGTTATTATGACCACACCTGAACCCACCCCGCAAGTCGAGAATCCTCTTACTTCCGGATTTCCGCCCACCGAACCCCCGGTAATGCCTGCTGCTTCACCGGATAAACCTGTTGAAAAGAAGAAACCTGGTTTCTTTACGTATTTCTTCCGCTGGACCGTCCTTGTACTGGCATTGCTGGTTGTCGGCGCTGCCGCTGTTTGGTTTGGTTTGTTGGTTCCCGAACGGAATGCGAATGCTTCTGCCCAAGCACAGGTTCAAGAATTGAATGATACCCTGGCTTCCACACAGGCTGAATTGGAAACCACCCAGGCTCAAGCTGCCGATCTGCAGAGCCAATTGGACGCCATGACCACCGAACGCGATACTGTTCTAGTCGTTACGGCAGCCTTGAACATGCAAGTGGATGTCCAAGAAGCGCTGGTTGCCATCGCTAAAGGCGATTCAGGTTCCGCTCAGATCATTATGGTCAACATCGAGAATGACCTGGAAGTGTTGATCCCCTTACTGCCCGACGCGTCTCTGGCGGATGTGCTGTCAGCCCGCCTCGATAGCGCCAGGACAAATTTGACCGAAGACAACGGCATGACCGAAGGCGACCTGGATATTTTGAATAATAACCTCTCGGATCTTATCGAAGGACTCACCCGCTGATCTTATTGGAATCAATAAAGAACCCGGATAAAACCGGGTTCTTTTTTTTATATGGTCGTTCATTGAGCTTTTCGAAATGAACGATCTATTCTATATCAAAATCCTGTATGCTTTCAGCTAATAGCGCAGTATAGCGCCAATGCTGCCTGCCTTGCTGAGCGCTTCACTCTCCTGGATGACCTCAACCTCCCCGCCTTTTTGCATCACTTGATGCACCATCAGGTCGATCACATCCACTACTTTTTCATAGGCTGAATCGCATACCGGACAGTTACTCGTTTGTGTTATCACTAAAGTTTTGCATTTTGGACAGCGCAAGGCTGCTTTCCGAAATTCGGAGACTATAACCAGGGTATGTACCCTGCTCTCGTTAACTGCTTCAAGGGTTTTTTCAAGCCCAACCACAGCTTCCTTTCCTTTGGCCGAAAGGGTAATGAGGCGGTCCACTAAAATTGTTTCCTTCTTCTTTTCAACCTCTTTCCCAATGGTCAAGGCGCGCTCAAGGACTTCCGCATGAGAAGCCGTCATCGCCAGGGGGATGGTCCCCATCACCAAACTTTGCATGGATTTGGGAAGCTGGCTGCGAAATAGGTTCACATTCTCATCTGTTCCGGCGATAAGGATGCGGCGGATATGTTTTTCTTCGAAGAAATGGGCGGCAAAGGCAGCCGCATCTTTCATATTTCGGTCGATGGCTTCGTGTTCATAACCTGCCTGGCCGGCACTGCCGCCGCGCTGCCCGTGGACGGTGCTGGCGCCGCCGCGTTTGATATGTTTGATCTCCTCTCCGAGAATCCCCTCCTGTTCCCGCAGTTCACCCAAATGGAAGTGAAAGAACCGGGCGCCTTGTTTATCTACCAGGGCAACCCCATACCCGGCATATACATCAAATAGATCGGCAAGGATCTTTATGCTGGGGCGGTCTCCGACGTAGATCCAGTTGCGCACCGGAACGGCCAGAGAAAAAGCCCTAAAGAATTGTTGAGCTGAAGAGGAAAAAACCACAACTCCTTTCCCAGACCAATCATACTCGTGTTGGAAATAGCGTTCCACAATTGCCTCATCCTCCGGCAGATCGACTAGTTTTAACATATTCCGAAGGCGAAGCTTACTGGCTTCCATATTCCCTTCTGAGGGGTCGGTGTTGAGATAAATGCTTAGTACCGGTGTGGGTGAAACAAACCCCAGCAGGTCCCTCAGATCAGACTCAGTGAACATGGTATCCTCCTTACAGATCAATAACTAAGGAAATCGATTGAACCAAATTTCGGTTTTTAAGGTACGGATATGGCTAGGAATGAATTAGCCTGCTTCTATTATAGGATATAGGTCAATCGCCGTTCAATACGATATTCCTACGATTTGTAAGCTGATTGAAAAGAAAACAGGCTTACGAGAGATTACCTGCTCGTAAGCCTGCTTGCAAGGATTAATTATGACCGGGCGCCCAAGGTGAGGGTGACGTCGATCGATTCTCCATCCCGGAGGACGGTTAAGGTAACGTCTTGTCCGGGACCTTTGTTAATGACCAGATAGGTCAAAAAGTCGCTGAAGTTGGTCACAGGATGGCCGTCCACGGCCGTGATGATATCGCCGCCGGAATACAGCCCTTGAATGGATGTCTCACCGCTGCCGCCGCGTAAGCCGGCTGCTTCCGCCGGTCCGCCCGGGTTGACCGAGATCACATACGCCCCCATGGTATTCGCTGGCAGCCCCAAGGCATCCAACTCGATCAGGCTCAGGTTATCGCGGCTGGACATGCCGATATAGGGATATTGGAATACCCCATTGTCGATCAGTTCAGGGACAACCCGCCTGACAATATTGCTGGAAACGGCGAATCCGATGCCGATATTGCCCGATTCGGTTCCGGTCACCGTTGCGGTGGTCTGGATGGCCCGGTTGATACCGACCACTTCTCCATACAGGTTCAGCAGCGGACCGCCGGAGTTACCCGGGTTGAGGGCTGCATCGGTTTGGATCAGGTCGCCCGTGCTGAAATAACTGCCGGAGGGGGATGCCCGCAGCGAATCCATTGTCCGGCCTAAGGCCGAGACGATCCCCATGCTCATGGAGCTGTCCAGGTTGAACGGGTTCCCGATGGCAACCACTACCTGCCCAACCTCTAATCGGTCCGAATCCCCCATGGTAAGCGGATGCAGTTCAGAGGCGGGTACATCAACGTGGATGACGGCGATGTCTGAATCGGGGTCCGTTCCAACCACTTCACCATAGGTCTTGTATCCGGAGGGGAAATCAACTTCGATGGTTGTGGCGCCTTCGACGACATGGTCATTCGTTACGATATTCCCTTCCATATCGTACACAAAACCGGAACCGAGCCCGGAACCTTGGTCGGTGACCGTGATGATGGCAACTACACCCGGATTTACCTGGTTATATAAGGCGATCAGGGTGTCTTGCATGCTCAACACCCCGGTCTCATCCGTTATTTCCGGTATGGAGAGGGTGGCCATGGTTTGAGAAGATGTACTAGGGCTTTCAGTGGTGGTTGTATCTGAATTAGCGTCGTTGGTAAAGCTTCCCAAGGAGCAGGCCATCAGGACGAGCAAAACAACGGAACTAACCAGTATTGTTGTGATCTTTTTTTTCATTCTTACCTCTTAAGGTTCTTTGGAACAGGATGGATTAATGCGTATTTTTAAGCTGTTCGAATAGTTTTTTCTGAGCCGGCGAAAGTTGGTTGGGTATGGTGACCTTCATACGCGCATAAAGATCGCCGAAGGTTTGCGGCGATCGCAGCAGCGGCATGCCCTGTCCGCCTAATCGGAAAGTTTGCCCTGGCTGTGTACCGGCCGGGATCTTGAGGATCACGGAACCGGACATGGTTTTTACTTTGGCTTCTCCGCCTAATACAGCTGCATACAGGTCAACGGAAGCGTCGGTATAAAGATCGTTCCCCTTACGTTCAAAAGCCGGGTCGGTGGCCACATCGATCACCAAATACACATCCCCGCCCCCGGGGGCTGAACCCCGCACCCGCACCTTGGTACCGGTTTGAGAGCCGGCCGGGATGGTAACCTCAAGGCGCTTCTCGCCGATCTGTAAAAGGCGTTTCGTGCCGTGATAGGCTTCGGAAAGGGTTATGGTAACCGGCTGTTGGTAAGACTGCACCCGCGGGGTGGCCCTTCTTCCGCTTGTACGACCGGTAGGCATACCGCCAAAGATCGTGCTAAAGAAATCGGAAAAGCCGAACATATCTCCAAAATCGACCTGACCCTGGTTGTTCCCACCGCTGCGCCACGCATCCCAGTTGAACGAATTGGGTTGTCCGCCGGTTTGCTGCCAACGTGAATAGGATGCCCCCAGTTGATCGTAACGGGCGCGTTTCTCTTTATCCGAAAGCACTTCATTGGCTTCGTTGATGCCTTTGAACTTATCCTCAGCGCTTTTATCACCGGGATTCCGATCCGGGTGATATTTCATCGCCAGCTTTCGGTAGGCTTTTTTAATTTCCTCCGGGGTGGCATTACGCGGAACCCCCAGAGTTTCGTAATAATCCTTGTATTCCATACGTGTGAGTATATGCATTTGCCAAGGTACATGTCAAGGGGATGTGAGGGGTTCTTATACAATTCTTACCGAATATTTCCTTTGTTTTAATCCAATTCACACATTTTCTTAACCCAACCTGATTATTCCCGCGTGCTCCTTAAAATCCACCCCCAATGCAACTTTCACTCGCTTTTACCTGTTGAAATTCGCTCTAAGATGCGATAAAGAAGCCAATTTGCAACCATTTAACATTTCTGTAAACCTGGTGAAGAAGGGTAATGGGACTGGTAAACAAATTAAAAATCATGCTATGATTAGGCTATGCCTGTATCCCGAGAACGAATCCTCGTCGTCGAAAATGACCCTGCTATCAGCGACCTCGTCAGCCGGCAAGCCCTTCAACCTGCCGGATATCAGGTATTGGTAGTCAATGACGCCAGCACAGCCATTCAAAAAGGGATCCAATTTTCTCCGGATGCCGTCATTGTAAATCTTCACCTCCCGGATTTGAGCGCCAAAGACATGATGGTGGCTTTAACCGCCCAAGGTATGGATGCACCGGTGGTCATCATGGGTGCCAAAGGTTCTGAGAGTGAGGTGATCCAGGCTTTCCGCTTGGGGGCGATCGATACGCTGCTTTGGCCGGTGCGTGAGGCTGAGGTTATCAACGTGGTTGAACGTGTTTTAGTGCAGATCCGTGAACGGCGGGAACGCGCCCACTTAGCCCAGCAGTTACAAGATATGAATCAGGAACTTCAACAGCGCGTGCGTGAATTAACCACCCTTTTTTCGGTTGGCAAAACAGTCACCTCGGTAACCGATCAAAACACGTTGTATGAGAAAATCCTGGACAGTGCCGCCCGGGTAACCCAAGCTGATCTGGGTTGGTTTTTACTGCGTGAGGATAAAGGCAAGAAGCTCTTTCTGGTTACGCAAAGGAATTTACCCACCGCCTTAACCGTCAACCTCAACAAGGCTTGGGACGATGGGATCAGCTCTTTAGTGGCTATATCGGCTGAGACACTGAACCTGCATGGCGACCCGGTGGGACGGTTTAGGATCTCGACCCTGGGGCAATCGGCCTTGATCGTGCCGATCAAAGCGCAGCGCCAGGTAATTGGGGTGATCTCGTTGATGCGCAAGAAACCCAAACCGTTTAGCGCAAGCGAACAATCCTTGGCTGAAGCTGTGGCTGATTATGCCTCCATTTCATTGATCAATTCCCGGTTGTTCCGAGCGCTTGAAGAACGTGCTCAGTCTCACCAAATGGCTGCTGAAAATGCGCAGGCCGTTGTTCGGGTAAGCGAATCCTTACTCGACTCTGCCCGCTCTGAACTGCGCCCGGCATTGGCCAATACCCAAACTGCCTTGGATGTCTTGTCCAAAGACCCATCCATCCGCTGGTTTAAAGAACAAAAGTCCCTTTTAGAGGATCTACAAGAAAAAATCGATGACCTGCGCCGGATCGGTGAAGCGATCGCTCCCATCCCTTATCTAAAATCCAGCTTACCGGCCGGTCAGGTAAACTTAACCGATATTGCCAAACATGCCGAAAAACGTTTCCGTTCTTTTGCACAACATAATAAAATAAGCTTAACCTGTGAGGTGTATGCTTCTGTTATTGCGGCAGGCGACCTCCGTCAAATTTATGCCACACTGGAGAGCATGTTGGCTGAGGCTATCCGCCGCTGCCAACCCAATAACCAATTGGTGATCCAGGTTGCTGTAAATGATGAACAAAAAGCTCAAGTTACGATCATTGATAAAGACACCGTTATTCCCCCCAATGAAATTCCGGTATTATTTATGCCAGGTGAAAAGAGTAAACCATTTTCTGGATTGGCTGTGGATCTCTCCATTGCCCAAGAGTTGATTAAACACCAAAAAGGCGCTTTGTGGGCAGAAAGTAAACCTGGCGAAGGCACTCGATATTGCTTATCATTGACC
>DATMYN010000070.1:0-4980 GCA_035560875.1 Longilinea sp.
CCCTGATAGAATCAATATATGAAAAAGAAATGGCTTTGGATCGGTGTTCCGGCAGCGGTCCTTCTCGTTTTTGTCATTGTATGGTTTGCCCTTCGCCGTCCGGTCACTCTAATAGTTGATGGGGTTACCCAAACGGTAAATACCAGTGCGCCATTTGCGGGCATGATCTTAGGCGATGAAGGGATTGAATATGAAACCGGGGATATCCTTTCCCCATCGGCCGGCAGTTGGGTACCCGCCGGCGGACAAATTACCCTCGACCGGATTCGCCCCTATACGTTGGTGATCGATCCGGGCAACACCCGCCTGACGGTTAACAGCTCTTCCCGTATACCGGTTGTCGTTATGCAGCAAGCCGGTCTATTATACCAAACCGGTGATCGGATCAGTTGGAATGGTTTGGCCGTTGATGCCACCCAGCCGCTGCCTTCGGCGGGTGATTATACATTACTGATCCGCTTATCCCAAACAATCACGTTGACAATTGACGGGCAAACCCAAACCATCCAATCCGCTGCACCAACCCTGGCGGCCGCTTTATGGGAAGCCGGGATTGCCCTGGATTCTGCCGATCAATTATCCATCCCTGCGGATACCGCCCTGAATGGTCCCATCACGGTTGAACTGCGCCGGGCGGTCCCCTTGACCCTGCAAGTCAACGGTCAATCGTTAGCCATCCGTTCCGCCGGATCTACGGTTGGTGCTGCACTTGCTCAAGCCGGGTATCCGCTCCAAGGGGCAGATTACAGTATCCCGGCAGAGGGTGAGCCTCTTCCAAGCGATGGAAATATCCGCCTTGTGCATGTTCAAGAAACCATCGAGCTTTCTCAATCCTTGCTTCCATTTACCACTGAATATGTGGAGGATCCAAACACGGAACTGGATCACAGCAGTGTCGTTACGGAAGGGCAGTATGGGCTGGAAGTAAGCCGCGAGCGCACCCGCTTTGAGGATGGCGTTGAAACAACAACCACCGACGAGGGGAGTTGGGTGGCTCAACCGGCGATTACAGAACAATTGGGTATGGGTACTCAGGTCGTCATCCGCACCCTGGAGACCCCCAACGGTACAGTCGAATATTGGCGAACGGTCACCGTTTTCGCCACCGCCTACTCGCCGTGTCAAAGTGGTGTGCCGGGCTGCCTGTACGGCACTTCCAGCGGTATGCCGGTGGCACGCGGTACGATCGCAGTAACGCGTACCTGGTATAACTTGATGGTCGGTCAGCAGTTATATGTCCCCGGCTATGGGGTGGGTACCATCGGTGATACGGGGGGTGGTTTTCCGGACCGGTATTGGATCGACCTGGCTTTTACGGATGAAGATTTCCAGGGGTGGGCGAATTGGGTTACCATCTATTTCCTTGTCCCGGTCCCGGACTACATTCCGTTGGTGCTGCCATGACCCTTGCTCCATTGGATATCCACACCTTATTACGGCGCTACAACATCACTGCCAAGAAAAGTCTTGGGCAAAATTTTCTCATCGATGATCATGCCCTGCGCAAGATCGTCGAATCGGCCGAGGTTACATCCGAAGATTCAGTCTTGGAGATCGGCGCCGGTTTAGGCAGCCTGACCCGTTATCTGGCAAATGCTGCCGCCCAGGTCGTTGCCGTGGAATTGGATAAACGCTTTCTCGACCCTCTACAAGAGGTATTGGTCTCCTTTACCAATGTTAAGGTCATTCAAGGCGATATTCTTGAGCTTGACCCGTCCGCCCTGATCGCAGTTCCCCATTACTTGGTTGTGGCCAATATACCCTACTACATTACCTCAGCGGTCATCCGCCACCTGTTAGAAGCGGATATTAAACCAAACCGGGTTGTCTTGACCATTCAAAAAGAAGTAGCCCAAAGGGTGTGCGCCGTACCAGACGACATGAACCTGCTTGCCTTGGGCGTCCAAGTGTACGGCAAGCCGTCCATCACCGGTAAGATCTTGGCGGGAGCCTTCTTTCCGGCCCCGGATGTGGACTCGGCTGTCGTCCGGATCGACCTATACGACCAACCGCTGATCCCTGCACCCCATATTGAGGATTTTTTCCGCTTAGCCAAAGCCGGGTTTGGGCAAAAACGAAAAACCTTGCGCAATTCTCTCAGTGCGGGGTTGGGTTGGCCTGCTATAAAGACAGAATCATTATTGGCTTCCGCGGGCATTGATCCGCAGCGTCGGGCGGAAACCCTGTCCATGCCTGAATGGGGTGTGCTCGTGGAGAAGTTGATCGAGAGCAGATAATGCGTAATTAAGGAGGGATCCTTTATGCCTGTTTATTTTCACGTGAATTCTTTTACGAATGTTCCCTACCGCGGCAATCCGGCTGAGGTGGTGATCCTCACGGAAGATCGTCCTACTGCCTGGATGCAGCAGACCGCCGCCGAGATGGGGTTCTCAGAAACCGCTTTTGTCCGCCAAACCCAAGATGGCTATTCTTTACGTTGGTTCACTCCCAAAGTTGAAGTAGATCTGTGCGGGCATGCTACTTTAGCCACCGCCCACGTGTTATTCCAAGAAGGACTGTTGGGCAAGCAAGACGTTGCTTACTTTCAAACGTTATCCGGACAACTAACAGCTGCTTGGCAGGATGGGTGGATACACCTGGACTTCCCGGTATATAACCCTCAGCCTGCTGAACCACCCCAAGCCATGTTGACCGCGGTTGGTGTGAAGCCCACCGCCTGTGTTCAAGAGCCGGGAGGTCGCTGGTTATGGGAAGTTGCGACAGAACAGGAAGTAAGGAACGCCAAGCCGGATTTTCAAGCCCTTGGTTTGCAGCCCGGGCGGGGTTTGATCTTAACCGCCAAAACTGTTCAGGGCGATTTTGATTTTATATCGCGTTATTTCGCCCCATGGGTCGGTATAAATGAAGATCCGGTAACCGGGTCGGCTCATTGCCTTCTGGCACCATATTGGGCCGTGAAATTAAGCAGACTTAGTTTTAAGGCATTCCAGGCCTCAACCCGCGGCGGTGAGCTGAAAGTAAACCTGGATGGCAAACGGGTTCATATCTTTGGGCAGGCTGTGACGATCGTCAAAGGCAGCTTGCTTGTGTAACCAAAAAAACACCCCTTCATGATGGTTGAATATCAGAGGGGGTGTTTGGTTTTATGGGGATTTATTACATGTGGATGGCTTGCCCTTGAACGGCGTGAGCGGCTTCCATGATCACCTCGCTTAAGGTGGGATGAGCGTGGATGTTATGGGCGATATCTTCAGCCGTCAATTCCATCCGTTGTGCCAGGGTTAATTCCGGCAGCAGTTCAGAGACCTCGGGGCCGATCAAATGCGCGCCTAAGATCTCACCGTATTTAGCCTCGGAGATGATCTTAATGAAGCCGGTGCTTTCACCCAGTCCGAGTGATTTTCCATTGGCGATGAAGTTGAACCGCCCGACTTTCACATCATATCCTTTTTCTTTTGCCTGAGTTTCCGTGTACCCAAAGGAAGCCACCTGGGGTTGGCAGTAGGTTGCTCTTGGCATCATGGCATAATTAAAGGGTTCAATTTCCTTACCGGCTATGACATCGATGACCTGCAGAGCCTGGGCGGAAGCCACATGGGCTAACAGCAGCTTTCCGGTTACATCCCCAATGGCGTAGATTCCCGGGACGCTTGTGGCAAAATGGTCATCCACCTGGATGAATTTCCGGTCGGTGAGGGCGACCCCTGCCGTCTCAAGACCAAGATCGGCGGAATTCGGTCTAAATCCCGTCGCCACCAAGGCTTGATCGGCTTCGAGCACTTTTTCTCCGTCGGGTGCATCCACAGTCACAATAACACCCGAATCGGTGGTTTTCACGGACCTAACTTTAGTTCCCGTCAACATATTAATATGCCGTTTTGCGAAAGCTTTGGATAATTCGGCGCTGATCTCTTCATCCTCCAAGGGTAGGATGCGCGGCAGCATTTCCACCAGAGTAACCTGTGTGCCGTAGCTGCTCCAGATCGTCGCAAATTCTGCGCCAATCGCTCCAGCCCCGATGATGACCACGGAGCCGGGAAGTTTGGTCTGCAGGATGGCCTCCAGATACGAGACTACTTTCTCTCCATCAAAAGTTATCCCAGGGATGGCTGCGGCCTGGGCGCCGGTGGCGATAATGATATTCTTGGTATGGATCTCTTGAACGGTTCCATCCGAAGCTGTAACATTGATCGTATTTTTGCTGGCCAATCGGGCTGTTCCCATCAATACGTCAATGTTATTCTTTTTCATTAAAAAGCTGACGCCTTTTGTCAGCCGGTCGGATACCTGCCGGCTGCGTTTTACAGCAGCCCCGTAATCCAGGGTCAAATTTTCAAAGGAAATCCCAAAATCTTTCGCCCGCTCACGCAGGGTATGGGCGAGTTCCGCATTTTTTAACAGGGCTTTGGAAGGGATGCAGCCCACATTAAGGCAAACACCGCCAAGCCATTGCTTGTCAATGATGGCGGTTTTAAATCCAACTTGGGCGGAGCGGATGGCAGCAACATAACCACCCGGACCGGCGCCGATGATGACAACATCATACTCTGACATGCTCACTCCTTGGATTCTTCGATGGGGCCCCACTCTTTGTAGAGGGGATATTTGATTGGTTGACCACTAAAGAAGATTATACCCAAAACTAGTAGAAGGAATGATATAGCGTATTGTGTTTGTTGAGCAGTGAGATAGATAAATAAAACTGAATGATGAAATTCCTTGATGTAATGTTGACAAATAGACTTGAGAGTGATACATTGAAACCTCAATTTCATGGTAATTTGTTAATTTATGATATCCTTGAATACCACCGCACTTCATGCAACACCTCGGTCTTCTTTCGCATCCTTTTTCCCCTAATGGAAAAAGATACTCGATAGTGAAGTATATAATTTTGATCCAACAACGCCAGCCTGGAAACATCACAGAAAAGAGATTGGATCGCATGGCTGGAGGTGCGATCCCTTTATATTAAGACACGCCTGATATCTATGAGTATTCAGGATTGGATTGGGTCTT
>DATMYN010000071.1:0-2913 GCA_035560875.1 Longilinea sp.
GACCAGGCGCTTGACCAGTTGGTCCAACTGCCGTATGAGTCGTTGGGTGAATTTGCGAATGTAGATCATCATAGGGCTATCCGCACCGGTTTTCCGGAAGTGATCTATTCCCAAGGAAAAACGGTTGATCAAATTGTGCAGATATTTGGGAAGCTTGAAAAGCGCAGCCAGCAGGTATTAGCTACCAGGGTGACCCAAGATCAATATAACCAGATCCAGGGTCGTCTTCCGCAGGCCGTGTATCATGCCGCTGCCAGGGTTTTGTACATTGATAAGAATCCCGATAGAGAATTGAAACCCGGTATTGTTGTTATAACCGCCGGGACATCGGATATCCCAGTAGCAGAAGAAGCTGCCATTACCGCCGAGTTGATGGGCCATCAGGTGCAGCGCATCTTTGATGTGGGTGTGGCTGGGCTGCATCGTTTATTGGACCGGCTGCCGGAAATTACCAAAGCGAATGTACTGGTAGTGATCGCCGGTATGGAAGGGGCACTGCCGACGGTTGTTGGCGGTTTGGTCTCGGCGCCAGTCATTGCCGTACCGACCAGTATCGGTTACGGAGCCAGTTTTGGCGGTATCGCGGCGTTGTTAGGCATGTTGAATAGCTGCGCCAATGGCGTGGCGGTTGTCAATATCGATAATGGCTACGGCGCCGGCTGTCTGGCTGCCAAGATCAACCGGTTGGCTGTTGAGGGGCCAAAATGACCTTGCTTGAAACAACTCAACACCGGTTAGAAAAAGCTCATATCCCGATGGACCTTTTGGAAAAATGGAATACATTGGTAACCAACCTGGGGGGTATTTCCTCTGCCGTGGTTGCTTTTTCCGGCGGGGTGGATAGCAGCTTTTTGGCGTATACCGCCCACCTGGTTATGGGCGATCGGATCACTGCCGTTACGATCCAATCAGTTGTCGACCCGGCCGGACAAATGGATCAAGCCTCAACGTTTGCCCAGGAACATCACATTCCGCATGTGATCCTTTCTCATAATCCTCTAGAAAATCCTCACTTTTACAAAAACCCGGTTGACCGCTGTTATTATTGCAAGAAGGATTTATTAGGTATCATTTGGGAATATGCCCTTGCGAATGGTTTTAAAGCCGTATTGGAAGGTCAAAATGTGGATGATGGAAAAGAATACCGTCCGGGCAGAAAAGCCGTTTTAGAAACTGGGACTCTCAGCCCATTAGCCCAATACGGATTAACCAAGGCCGATATTCGTTTGCTGGCCAAAACCTTACATCTTCCGGTATGGACCCAACCCAGTTCGCCTTGTTTGGCAACGCGTTTCCCTTATGGAACTCCGATAACGTCGAAAGCCCTCAAACAGGTGGATGCCGCTGAAACATACCTGCATAATTGGGGGTTCCGTGAGGTACGGGTTAGAATTTTGGGCAATAATGCCAGTATTGAAGTCCCTCAGGAACAGATCATGGAACTGATGGTGATGCGCTTGGCGGTTGTAGAGGCGTTGAAGGATATAGGTTTTCGGACGATCACGGTTGACCTGCAAGGGTATCGCTCCGGTAGTTTGAATGAAGGGATCATACAATGACCATTCTGTATTGTGATTGTTTCTCCGGTATCAGCGGGGATATGTTCTTGGGAGCCTTACTGGATGCCGGTTTACCCATTCAGCATCTGGATGAAAAATTTCAAAGTTTGCATTTACCCGAGTACAACGGTGTCCAAATCGAGAAAGTGAAAAAGGGGGCGTTGGCAGCCAGTTTATTGGTACTTGATGTTCAGGAAAATGCGCATAGCCACGATCGTAAGGATGAAGAGCATGACCAGCACGAACATCACCATCACCATGAAACCGGCAGTCCGCGGGGTTTACAAGCGATCGCCGATCTGATCCAATCCAGCGATTTAAGTATGCCTGAAAAAGAGATCAGCCTGAAGATCTTCACCAAACTGGCTGAGGCGGAAGCGAAAGTGCATGGGTCCAGCATTGAAGATGTCCATTTCCATGAGGTGGGTGCGGTAGATTCGATCTTGGATATTGTTGGCGCAGCCATCGCCTTGGAGTATTTTGGCATAACAAAGGTCTTCTCCTCGGCGCTGCCATTGGGCAGCGGACAGGTCATGACCCAGCACGGCTTGCTGCCTTTGCCGGCTCCGGCCACCGCTGAATTATTGCGCTCGGTCAACGCTCCAGTAATCCCCTCCCCGGCGACCTGTGAATTAGTAACCCCCACCGGCGCTGCCATCCTGGCAGCATTGGCGGAATTCCACCAGCCTGCCATGAGCATCCATCAGATTGGCTTGGGAGCCGGCCGGCGAGATCTGGATTGGCCGAACATCCTGCGAATTTTCATCGGAGAAGCTATTGAAGTAGATACCAGCCATGTGGAGATCGAGACCAATATCGATGACATGAATCCACAGTTGTATGCGCCGGTGATGGTCAGCCTGTTTGAGGCCGGGGCGCTGGATGTGTATTTCACCCCGATCTACATGAAGAAGAACCGTCCGGCTACCAAGCTGTCTGTCATCGCCCGAAAGGAAGATGAAGCGCTGTTGAGTGACATTATCCTGCGTGAGACTACGTCTTTGGGCGTCAGGGTGACGGAAGTGCACCGGCATGAGGCACAACGCCAGATGACGCGTGTACAAACCCCGTATGGTGAAGTTTCAGTCAAGATAAAATTGATCGATGCAAAAATTGTGCAAGCCTCACCGGAATTTGAGGAGTGCGTTGTGCGGGCAAAAGAAAAGGGTGTCACCCCAGGCGATGTGTTGCGGGCGGCTCAATTATCCGGCCAAAAATTGATTGAACCATCTAAAGTCGAATAAGACTACTTACTTGGATTCGATACCGGGATGGAGTAGATTACTGTAAACTCATCTTTTGTAATCGAGTATAATTTTTAGAATGTACAAGAAAATACTGATCACATTATGCC
>DATMYN010000072.1:0-3032 GCA_035560875.1 Longilinea sp.
AAGTTTGATCCAAACCAGACCCGGTAACATTTGGGTAGGTACCTGGAATGGACTGAGTCATTATGTACCGCTGTCCAATTCTTTTGCTAATTACTCCTATAATCCGGCAGGAGAAGAACTTGAGATCTCTTCAGCCTTTGATCATATTCAAGCCCTAACCAAAGATTCACATGGTTATATTTGGATTGGAACCAATGGCGGTGGAATGATCCGGTTCAATCCCCTTAGTGATTCATTTACCCCCTACCATAATGATTCCAATAACCGGTACTCAATTTCTAATAATGTGATCAATGATATTTTTGAGGCGGATAATGGAATTCTTTGGGTTGCCACGGAAGCAGGTTTAAATCAATTTGATCCTGAGTCCACCCGGTTTGTTCGCTATGACTATAATTCCACTGACCCAAACGATCCTGAAAGTATTTCAAATCCGGTGGTCAATGTTGTTTATAGCGACCGTTCCGGCGTATTCTGGATTGGTACGGAAGGTGGTGGGTTAAACCAATTTAATATTACGGCTCAACGTTTCTTGAACGTTCGCCAGGATTCCGGTCAACCTTATTCGATCAGTAACAGCACCACATTTTCGTTTTTTGAAGATTCAAATGGATATCTATGGGTAGGCACCTACCTGGGTATCAACCGGTTATTCTCTGAGCCTAATGGATTTCTTCAATATACCAGTGAAGATGATACATCACCGTACAATTTAAGTAATTTGACTGTGTATAGTATTGCCAGCGATTGTTATGGAAGGATCTGGGCGGGTTCGAGCCATGGCTTGTTCCAGTATAACCAGAACTCGGAACAATTTGCTTTATATCCTCAAGTCCCCTGGGAAAATGTTCAATCGTCCAGCATTTTGTCTTCTACCGGTATCAGTGTCATTAAACCGGATAATGCGTGTGGTTTGTGGATTGGAACCCAAGATGCCGGGTTGATCTATTTGGATATTCCCACTGAAACTGCAACGATCTACCGGCCTCAAGCCTATAATACCGACAGCCTCAGCAGCCTTGAAGTGAGCACCATCCTGGTGGCTTCTGGTAGTGAAATATGGATCGGTACCGAGTCGGATGGGTTGGATGTTTTTGATCCCACTACCCAAAAATTTGCTCATTTTCGTAATGACCCATCGGACCCAAACTCGCTTTCGAATGACGCCGTGAATATCTTGTTTGAAGATAGTCAGGGACGTTTATGGGTTGGAACAGATGCCGGGCTAAACCTTTATCTGCCGGAAAGTAATACGTTCCAGCATTTCAGCCAGATGCAGGGGCTGCCAAGTGATGCCATTATGTCCTTGGAAGAAGATAACCAGGGCATTTTATGGATCAGCACCAACGCAGGTATCGCCCGTTTTAACCCAGAGACACTCGAAAGTACCACATTTGATCTTCAGGATGGCTTACAAGGTAACGATTTTAACCAAGGTGCATCCTTTAAAGATCAAAACGGTTTACTTTATTTCGGAGGGATGAACGGCTATACCCGTTTTAACCCCATCGATCTATCTGCGAATACCTATGTGCCCCCTATCCAATTAACCCATCTCACACAAGGGGGGGTAGAACTTTTTACACCATTAGCGCTTCCCATGGCGCAAGAAGTAACCCTGTATTGGCCGCGCAATTATTTTGAATTTTCCTTTGCGTCCTTGAACTTTATCCAAAGCGATAACAATAATTACGCTTATCGCCTTGAGCCGTTTGAGAGTGACTGGAACGAAGTTGGTGATAACCCGTACGGACGCTATACCAATTTACCCGGGGGGCTGTATACACTCCATATTATCGGCTCGAATAATGATGGCGTATGGAATGATACCGGCTTCAGTTTTATCATCAGGGTCATCCCACCCATTTGGGATACCACTCTTTTCCGTTGGGCGTTTGGTCTCACGGTTGTTTTATTCCTGGCCAGTATATTCTTCCTACGGGTTACAACGGTTCAGCGAAATAACCGGGAATTAGCCCGGCAGGTTAAATCCCGTACACAAGAAGCCCAGCGGCGTCGATTGGCTGCTGAAAGTCTACGAGATGTGCTGGCATTGATCAATTCTAATCACCCCTTGGGAGATTGCTTGGAATTGATCGCCCGGCAAGTAGCCTTGCTTATGGAAGCCGATTGGGCGGTGGTTTGTTGTATTTCACCGGACCATCTTGGACAGGTGATCATCAGCAAGGGTGGAAACAGTGTAGGGATCCCACCTGATCTTGAACTTCGCCGTTGGATGTTGGTGGTGATCGAATCAGACCGGCAGAATATGAGTTCGGAGGAACGTGAATGCATTCCGCCCGATGGGTTGCCTAACAACGCAGGTTGGGTTTGTTTACCCGTTCAGCAGGCCGGTGAACCGGTTGGGATCTTATTGGTCACCTTCACTTCAACCCATCACCTGAGTGAAGAAGATAATCAGATCTTGGAATCTTTTGCTGACCAGGCTGCCTTGGCAGTGGGTAACAGCCGCTTACGTACCCAATCAGAAGAAATGGCGGTTGCATCAGAACGCAACCGTTTGGCGCGCGACCTGCATGATGCCGTAACCCAATCCCTTTTCTCGGCAAGTTTGTTGGCCGAAGCATTACCCGATCTATGGGAGACCAACCAGGCGGAAGGGACAAAGACCCTGCAAACCTTGCAAACATTGAACCGGGGTGCATTGGCTGAAATGCGTAGTCTACTAATGGAACTTCGCCCGGCGGCATTGGCAGAATCTCGCTTAAGTGATCTTTTGCGCCAATTAGCCGAGGCTGCCGCTGCCCGTACTGGTATGGTAATAAAAATGGATCTTTCGGAACCATCCTCATTACCGCCGGAAGTGCAGGTCAGTTTGTACCGCCTGGCGCAGGAAGCAGTCAGTAACGTGGTCCGGCATGCCCATGCCAAAGAACTGCGTCTGGCGCTGTATTCACGTGAATCCCGAATGAAAAGCAACCGCCGCGTAATTATGGAAATATGCGATAATGGAAAAGGCTTTAATACCGATGAGAATCTTCCGGGACATTTCGGCTTAAAAGATATACAGG
>DATMYN010000073.1:0-2137 GCA_035560875.1 Longilinea sp.
CTGATCGGTGTTTGGCCTGAAGGCAATATGCAGGGAGCCTGGGATATGGGTTTCAGACCTTCCGCTGAACTGGCCAAGGAGATCAAAGAAGCCAAGGTTGTATATGTCATTGGCTGTAATCCTGCCGGGGATTCTCCGGAGTTGGGCGAAGCCTTCAGATCTGGGGCGTATGTGATCGCTCAGGATATATTCTTGAATGGAACAACCAAGTGGGCGGATCTTGTATTACCGGCTCAAACCTTTACCGAACGGGAAGGTACCCTCACTAACGGGGAAAGGCGCGTGCAGCGCTATTATCCAGCCGTAGCACCTCTCCCCGGCACAAAACCGGATTACGCCATCACATCCGATATTGCCAAGAGTCTGGATATTGCCATGGAAGGCAACTATCCGGTAGTTATCCTAAAAAATATTGCCGCTGAAAATCCCGACTATGGTGGGATCACGTATTCCGGATTGGCCGAATCACCGGTGCAGTACCCATTGATGAGCCGCCACGATCTGTATTACGGCGGTACCAGCTATGAAAACAAACAAGGCATCGGCATCAGCCTGGGCTGCGCTTTGGAAACGGGAAGCACCTGGAAGCCAAAGAAAACAAAACTGCCCGCAGCCCTAAAGAGTAAGGGCGATAACCTGCTGCTGGTGCCTGTAACCCGCTTATTGGATCGTGGTGTGGTCATGCGCACCTCGCCTTATTTGGCACAGCGCATGGCGATTGCCGTCATCACCCTCAACCCTCATACAGCCGAGAAGGTGGGCGTTGCAGAGGGTGAGAGCTTGGCCATAACAATCATCGATTCTCCTCAAACCTTTCCGGTTCATCTGGATAAAGATGTTCCCGAAGGGGTGGGGTTGCTGCCCCGCCAGACAGGTGTTGCGGTATGGGAACCGGTGATCGTGAAGTTCGGTAATGAATGAAAGCCGTCCGATAGAACCCAAAGAGTTTTGAACTAACGAGGTATCGGCATGGATTTTGGATTATTTTTGGAATGGTTTATTAAAGCGGTGGTCTTGGTGTTGTTTATGACCGCCGGATTTGCCTATACCACCTTATATGAACGGCGGGTATTGGCACGCATGCAGTCCCGCATCGGTCCCAACCGGGCGGGTTGGCAGGGTATTTTGCAGCCCATTGCGGATGCGGTCAAGTTGATCTTTAAAGAAGAATTGACCCCTGCCAATGCCAATAAGCTCATCTTCTTCCTGGCGCCGATCATAACGGTGATCCCGGCACTGATCGTTACTGCCGTGATCCCTTGGGGTACCAGCATCACATTGTTTGGACGTGAGATCCCTTTGAGCGTCAGCAATATCAATGTGGGCGTGCTGTACATCATGGCGGTTACCTCCATCTCGGTCTACGGTATTACCCTGGCGGGATGGTCATCCCATAATAAATATGCCATGCTGGGTGGGTTGCGGGCTACCGCCCAAATGATCAGTTACGAGTTGGCACTTGGGCTGGCAATGATCGGCCCGATCATGGTAGCTAGTTCGATGAGTATTATGGATATTGTCCAAAGCCAGCATGCTGTCTGGAATATTGTCTTGCAGCCGGTGGCATTTTTGATCTACTTGGTCGCCAGTATCGCCGAGGTCAATCGGGCGCCTTTTGATATGCCCGAAGCCGAACAAGAATTGACCGCCGGTTACCATACTGAGTATTCCGGCATGAAATTCGCGTTATTCTTTATGGCTGAATATATCAAAATGATCTGCATCTCCATGATCGGCGCATCTCTCTTTTTGGGCGGCTTCCAAGGACCGTTTGTGGATCAAATACCGCTGCTCGGACCGGTCTACTTGATGATTAAGGTTGTGATCTGGTTATTTGTCCTCATTTGGATCCGGGCAACATTGCCACGCATCCGCTATGACCGTTTGATGGCGTTGGGATGGAAAGTACTCTTCCCGGTGGCATTGCTCAATGTACTGGTGACTGCCGTTGTATTGGTGTGGGTAGGAGGATAGGGATGCTTAAGGGCTTACTGACCACGTTTAAGTCCATGTTCCAAAAACCGGTTACCATCCAGTACCCGGAAGAAAAACGACCTGTGAGGACTCGTTTCCGCGGCCGGCATGTGCTGATGCGTTACGAAAATGGATTGGAAAAGTGTATCGGCTGCGCTTTGTG
>DATMYN010000074.1:0-4981 GCA_035560875.1 Longilinea sp.
GTATGTAACCGCCGGTTATTATGACCATATCTTTGTAGTTGCCGGTGTGGATGAAAATGGCTCCCGTTTGAGCATCTCCAATATGATCCAGAATTACCCGGAAAACGACTGCTCCATCCAGCAGGTTGTGTTGTACACACCAGGGGATCGGGAAACGGGCGTGATCAATTATGAATGGAACAACCATGGTTTTGGAATTACTGGCAGCACGGGTTTTGATATCTTCCGTTGGAATTGGATCACCTACCACGTGGAAGGTGTATCTCAAACCTATACCGTCCGTTTAGGAGACACCATCGAAACAATTGCCTTTGATTGGAAGATCTCCCCCGAAAGTCTGGCAGCCATGAACAACATGGCTTTGGACGCACAACTTGAGCCCGGACAGGTCATCACCTTGCCCGTACCTGAACCATTTGAGCTGGGGGCTTAGGTAGAGTTTTTTCTTTACCGGTTGTTAATCACTTCTTTACCACCCCCAATGTATTAACCTCACAGGTTCCCTGCGGCCTGTGAGGTTTTTTTTGTCTAGTTTAGTTGCAGTTAATTGTTCGGAAGGAATGCTTCATCCCAGATTGCACCGGTCCGATGGAGAACCTGCAATGTGATCCCATCTTCTCCAAAGTCAGCCGTAACCGCAGCCATATCCATTGCCTGCTGACCTCCGCAGGTAACGACCGGGAAGGGGAAACCGGTTTCGTCCGGCATCCAAATACCGCCTTCGTGGATGTGACCGCTCATGACAAGATCGATATCGGTCTGTTGGCGGAGGAGTTCAATGATTGGGTCGAGATCGGGTGAGATATAGCCGAAGGCTTCGGGATCATTTCCGGTAAAGGGTGGGACGTGCATTAATACGACCCGATAGTCGGCGTCTTGGTATTCTTGAGAGTCTACGACTTCTTGTAACCAGGCGGTTTCTTGTCGATAGTAATCGGCAAAATCGTTCATCCCTGAATATTCCGGATGGGTATCGATCTTATCCTCCCCGGTATCAAGGACGATAAAGAAAACATTCCCGGATGAAAACGTGTAATACCAGCTACCATCCGGTGGAAGCAGCCACTCATCCAATGAACGCGCCCCTTCACCGCGGGTTTCATGGTTGCCGCGCACATACACGCGTGGTAATAGTTCTGCCCCGGTTGGAAGGGCAAGGATTGTTTGAGCGGCTTGTTCGGCGGAGATGGTGTAATTCAACAGGTCGCCGATATATATGACCTCGTCCACCCCAGACCAATCGATCTGATCACTCATTTCCTGATAGCGGGTAACTTGTGCGTGGATATCGGAAAATGCCACGATCGAGAGCGGGCTGCCCGGTTCGGGTAAAGTGACTTCGAGCGGAGAGCTACTAACCGCACCGGTTGTGACCACATTGGTCAATTCAAAACTTCTCAAACCTTGAGAAGCGGCTTGAAAATACAGGTTTCCGCTTGTTTCTGCCATCGGGATGAACACAGTTTGGATGATATTGTTCACATCCACCAAGCCATCCGATTGGCGCACGGCGGTTTCACCCATTTCAGTTGTCGAACCGTAATCCACCCGGCTGATACTGTTCATATTGGTCGCCCAGCTTATCGAAACCCCACCGGGTTGAATGAACACAACCGGCTGTTGGGTAATGCGAAGCTGCCACGGCAGACTTATCCAGACCAGGGCGATTATCGCCAGCAGGACGATAATGCTGATGCGCACGACCCGGTTCTGTAGGGGTTTCCATAATGGCGTCAGCCAGAGTAGTACGATGATGGCTCCAAACCAAATGGCGTAAGGCCAACTGGCTAAGAATGTATCGGTTAAAACAGTTGCGTTACTGCCTAATTGACCAATCAGCACAACCACTAAAGCGACCATAATGGTGTCAAACAGAGCCATGCCGGCATAATGGAGCCACAAACGATGCTGGAGTTTGGTCTTTGGTGCAGCAATCCAAAGGCAGTACAGGCTAAAGAGAAAAGCTACAACGATTAAAATCAGAAGCAGAGGGAAACTAACCCCGATATATCCTTGAATATCTTTCCATAATGGGTAAGCTGATCCAACGACAACGATGAATGCCCCCGAGATGATGGTTGAAATCGCGGCAATAATCTTTAGTGTGCGCATTGTTTTAACCTCCAAAGTATCGATAAGGAATCGGATTGTACCCGATTTACCCTAAATCGTGTTTATTACGTAATTCAACCGATGCACTCTTGGCATTGTATAACTCAAAAACAACCAATTCATTCAACCCTTTTTTCAACCAAGGGGCGGGGATATAGAGGGTCTTTTGGGGGCCGCGTTTCCAGTAGCGTCCCAAATTGCGGCCGTTTATCCAGGCTACGCCTTTATCCCATCCGGGTAAGGCTAAGAAAGTATCACCTGTTTCGTCAACCTGGAAAGTGCCTTTAAAAAAGCCGGGGAAGGATGGGGTAGGCTGCTTTTCAAAAGATAGTGCGGATAAATCAGATAACGGCAGCGGGTAGACGTCCCAATGGAATTGGAGTTGCTCGTCAAAGATCACTCCCCCCAATATACCTTTGCGGTCCATCAGCCAGGGTCCATAATTCACGCGACCCATGTTCTCTACCAGTATTTCTAAGGTACAACCATTTTCCTGTACGGCGAAACTGGTGGTTGTCTTCCCGCCGGCTCGTTCGAGAGTAGTATGGTAAATCCCATTCAGATAGATCTGAGCACGGTCGTGCAGCCCATCGATGATGCATTTACGTTTGGGGCGGGGACCGCTGATGTGGGTGCGGTACAGGATAAATCCGTAATCCTGGTCGTAGGATTCCATAGTGCCAGGGGTAAGGCTGAGATGTTTGTGGCTGATGGTATCTAGATTAGAGAACAGACCCGTAGATGCCGTCATTTCGATTTTGCCATAGGCTTTCTTAGGTTTAGCGGTTGGCAAGGGTACATCCGGCAGCTTGACGTACTTGCCCAAGATCTTGCGGCAGGCAAAATACCGCCGGCTGGGATCACCCGCCTCATCGAGCGGGCAGGCATAATCATAGCTGGTCACATCGGCTTGATAGCTATTCGAAAAAGTATTTGCGCCGTTCATAAACCCAAAATTCGTACCCCCATGGAACATATAAAAATTCACCGAAGCACCTGAGGCAAGGATCTTGTTGAAGGCATCCAAGGTTGGTAATATGCTCGGAATGCCTCCGGCTGTCAAATGGTGTCTTTCCCCCCAATGATCAAACCATCCCGACCAGAATTCAGCCACCATAGCCGGTTTTTCTGGCTGATATTTCTTCAGCATATCCAGTGAATATTTAGTGAAAAACGGCATGTTGACCGTACGTAAAACCCCGGGCAGCGAGCCGCCTTGCATAAGAGTGTGCCGGGCTCCATCGGAGGTAAACAGCAGCACATCCACCCCACGGCTGGTCATGGATTTTTTAACATACTCCATGTATTCGTGATCTTGCCCGTATCCACCGTATTCATTTTCTACTTGCATGGCTATGATCGGACCACCATGTTTATCTTGAAGCGGGACCAGCCGCGGTAAAAGGGCATCGAAGAAACGGTCATGGACTGCTAAATAGGGATGATACATGCAGCGGACCTGCATGTTGGGATCTTTCAACAGCCAATATGGTAAACCGCCAAATTCCCACTCCGAACAGATATACGGCCCCGGGCGGACGATCACTTTTAGCCCTAACTCGGCCGCAGTCTGGATATAACGAACAATATCGAGATTGCCTTCGAAATGGAATTCCTCCGGATGTGGTTCATGCAGGTTCCAACACACATACGTTTCCAGCGTGTTCAAACCGAATGCCACCATTTTTTCCATGCGGTCGCGCCAGTATTCATGGGGGACACGGAAATAATGCATGGATCCGGATATGATCCTGAAAGGACTGCCGTTCAATAAGAATTGGTTACCGGAGGTTGTTAACATAATAGATCCTGTAGAGTGGAGTCAAATACCTTACAGGATTATGCGTTATGTACAGCCGCAAGTCAAGCCGGATTCATACGGGTGACGATGCGCCATGCTAAAAAGGTAACCCAAGGAGAAGGCTGTTTCTTTAGACCAAAGTCCCACTCTTTCCAGGCTGTCCAAATGGATGTAGGAGTGAATTGGCCTAGCTCATTAGCTTGGTCAGTCAATACTGCCAGCATATCCAACAAACGTGGATCCATTCGTATTGAAGGGATTTGAGTTAATACGTCCAAACAATGCAGCAGGTCGTACCACACCAATGGTGCTTTCAGTTTGCGGAAATCGGTACCCATTTGGAATAAATATGGGTGCTGCTGTTGGCTGTGTTCCCAAAGATTGAGGATCGTATCTGCTGTTGATAGAACAACCGGGCTGTTAAGGCGGTCGGGATATTGGATTAATAGCTTGAGCATGATCAAGTTAGCTATGGGACATGGATCTTCTTTCTTGCCTGGTCCGCGAAAGCGCCCAATCTCAGGCGAACCGGTGCAGGGGAAGCCATTCGGGCGTACCAGACCCGCCAGATGGTCAACTGCAGAAAGAATCACCGGATCATCTTTTAAACCCATGACGGCCAATGAATATGTCAATGAGGGCGTATCACATAAAATCCACCCCAAGGTGTTTTGACCGGAGCCCCCAAAATGGGTTGGGATATTTACGATGACCTGTAAGGGACCGTCAGAAGATCTATATGCCAGGAGGTGAGTGAGCGCAGCCTTGATTGGAGTGTCAGTAACCTTCAAACCCAGGTCCGCCAGGAAAACAAGTTTGTGCAGCAGCAGCCCGGCATTTTTATGATTCGTGATGGCATCACCCGGCCATGTTTGGATCTCATTCGTAAGCCCAGCCACCAAAGGATGGGTGAACATCTCTATACGGGCAGCGGAAACAGCAGGATCACTTTCCGCCTGATGGAGCAGATCCAAACGGGTACGGTACGCCGTCCACGGGTTGGATTGGAGCAGCCAATTGATGAGGGCTTTGTTTAGCAAGTAATTCTTATCCATATGTGTATTAAAC
>DATMYN010000075.1:0-9084 GCA_035560875.1 Longilinea sp.
GCACCGCTTTTAGAGAAAGGGAGTATGCTTAATACAGGTCGTGGGTTGTGACAACTCGGAGGAAAAATGAGTTCATTTGATCAATTTGCCAAGAAACAGTATTTGAACATTGAGACTTTCCGCAAGAGCGGAGAGGGTGTAAAAACCCCGGTTTGGTTTATCCAGGATGGGGATGTACTCTATGTCCGTACGGGGGCCAATTCCGGCAAGGTGAAACGCATCCGGCGGAGTAACAGCGTGAACGTGGCGCCCTGCACGATGAGCGGCAAGGTGACCGGTGAATGGGTGCCCGCCCAGGTGCGCATCCTGGAAGACGCCGAGACGGGTGTAAAGATCGATCAATTAATAAAGAAGAAATACGGGCTGATGGCCAAGTTGTTTGGCATGCAAGCCAATACGGGCAAAGAGGGGAATGCGGATTTGGAGATCACGGCCAAGAATTTGTGATGTGAGATTTGAGATGGATGATTTGGATCCGTGCTTCGGCGCGGATTTTTTATGAAGGTCATACTCCCAAGAAAATGCGCACACGGATTTGCCCCCTACTGCCTCCCCCAGATCGATGCGAGGAAGTAAAGCAATACGTGTTCTCTATGCATCGATCTGGGGGAGATGGCTGAAAGCCAGAGGGGGCGGGTTTTTACCAAACCACCAGACGGTGGAAGAAACCATAATTCTTGGTAGGGGCAGGTCCCAGACCTGCCTAGAATTTTCCATGATTGATATTGGGCGGGTTATCCCCACAAAGGGGGTGCCTAAACCGCAGACCTCGCCCCTACCAAGAAATTGCGCATACAGATTGCATGGATATACCCTCTCCTGCCTTCCCTATAGTAGGAGGGAAGAAATATTCGTTTCAAAAAAATATTCGAATTCGAATATCGAATATTTGAGTGGACAGACCGGTGGTGAAGGTGGAGGACCAGCACTTATAGGATCGTGGGTTGTTAAGTTACGAGAAAGGCAGCGACCCTATAGTAGAACATAAATATTGTGTACACAAGCTGTCAAAAGAGGAAAGTTTATGGTCAAAATAGGCAAGTTTTTGCGGTTTGGTATGGTGTAAACAAGGTGAAACTGTATCGTGGAAGACAGGGGGTGGGTTTATTGGTTGGCATCAAATATCGGTCATAACCCATCTGTAACATACATTACCCTGCCATTCGCCACAACACGTTCGTGTCCTTACCCTAAACCCTAAAGGTCTTAAAGACCTTTAGGGTTTGAAGAACGGGCACGGCTGCGGGTAACATGACCACCTCTCACCCTCGACCCGCCGTTCCCCTACGAAAATCACCCATGGCTTGTTCTCGCCGGTGGCTTCGACAAGCTCAGCCACCGGCAACGCACCCTACGCAAGGGTTGCCATTCGCCATGAATTTATAACAAACCGGGGCGGTGAAAACCGCCCCGGTTGATGGTTGAATAATTCGATACTTTTACGGCCGGCCGCCCTGACCGTTACCGCTGCCGCCGGGTTGGGGAGTGTTTTGATACCCCGAACCGGATGGCGTGCAGGTGAGCTGCAAAATGGGACCGCTGCCATCCATGGCGCCGTTGCCGGTGGGTTCACCGCTGCCGTTGCCCGTGCCGCTGCCGGTATCAACCGGCTGGCCGGAGGAATCCGACCCGGGGCCGCCGGCGCCTTCCGGTTGGGAGGTGCGCAGCTGTTCCTGGGTTTGCAGTTGGTCTTGGATCTGATCCTGGGTATGCAGGCGGTCGCGGATCTGATCGGGGTCCGCCAGGCAGTCTTCCACCAGGCGTAAATGCTCTTGGATGCGGTCTTGAGTTTGGGTCAACAAGGCCTGGTCGTTGTTACCGGCGCCTTGCTGGGCGCGGGCAGCCAGTTCGGTAGCCACCTGCAGGGAAGCATGTAAATTCAACATGGCCTGCGAAAGCTGCTCATCATCCAACCCGAGCATAACCGAGAACATGGCCTGGATCTCTGAATTCAGACGGGTCAGCAGGGCATCTGAGGCGGGCGTGCCTTCTTCCTGCATGGTCTGCCATTCCGCCAGGCGGCGGTTGATCCAATCCAATAATAGGGCTGTTTCTTGTTCGGGATCACTGATAACAGCCAGCATCACATCTTCAGAAGCCAGTTTTACCGGATAGAGAAGGTCATCCGGCTGGCTGGATTGGGAGGCATATACGGTGCCGGTCACTCCGCTGAGTGCCAGGGCAATCACAACAAAGAAAGTACTGATAGCGGTAAACATAGGTGAACGCTCCTTCGGTCTTAACCAGGACAACAAATTTTGTTCTGTCTTCTGGATGAGACGCCGTTTTTCCGGCCGGGATACGGCCACCCGTACCGTTTGCACCTGTGATAGGAATCGCGAACGACCTTGAGCGGCCGCTTGCGAGGCGCGCGGCTGTGCGTCCTTTAAGACATTCAATTTTTGGGCGACATCCGGGGGCAAATCTGTAGTTTCGTTATTCTTCTTGGTCATTCAAACTCCTTCGCCAGGAGACGTTTTAATGCGGCGATGGCACGATGCTGCAGCGATTTCACCGATCCAACCGGTTTTTGCATGGCAGCGGCAATTTCCTCTAGTTCCCATTCTTCCAAAAAGCGCAGCACGATCACCTGGCGCTGGTCGGGGGTCAACCGGCTTAATGCCTTGCGGACCAGGGTCTGATCACGGTTCGTCTCGGCGGCATTGGGTGGCAGGAGGTCATCCGGTGCCTGCGCCTGTTCCGGGATCTCCAACTCAGGCAGCGGCTGGCGGCGGTACAGATCCGTGATCCAGTTATGAACCATACGGTAAAGGTAAGCCCGTAAGTGGGTTATTGGTCCATGCTGCTTCTGTAAAACGGCCAAAAAACGGGTAAAGATCTCTGATAAGCAATCTTCGGCCAAACTGGGGTTGCCTAGTTGACGCAAGGCGTACGCGTACAACTCGGGGCTGTAGCGGTCGTAGATCTCCGCCAAAGCTACCGGGTCAATGGCGGCGGCGCGGCTCAATAGCTCGTTTTCCTGCATGTTTTCATTGTATAGGACGCAGACTTGTCTGCCAAGGTACGGGGGAAATCCTCCATAACATCTTCACATCTTCTCCAGAGGCTCTCTACATCCATCCGGTAAGATGAGGGAGTACCTTAATTGGAGAATTATTATGACTATTCAAACACAACCAATCTCAAAAACAACCCGCAATAATTGGTGGTTGGACCTAACGCTGGCCATCTCCGGTTTTCTCACCATCGCCTCCGGGATCTATTTCTTCCTGGTGCCGGGCGGCTATCAGGGGGGAAGGAACCCCTATTACGGCATGGTCATCGTATTTGACCGCACAACCTGGGATGTGATCCACACCTGGGCCGGGGCCGTGATGGTTTTGGCTTGCATCCTGCACATCGCCCTGCATTACCGCTGGTTCCTCAACACCATCCGCAATCTGTTCCGCCGCAGTCCGGAGCCAAAGCCAAAACGCAGCTTTCGATTTTATGTATTCCTTGTGATCAATATCCTGATCGCGGTCGGGTTCATTACCGGCGGGCTCTCGGGGTTATATTACCTGGCTTTCCCCGGTGAAGGCGCAGCTTTACCCACTTTTTTCTTCACAGCCGATGTGTGGGACTTCTTGCACACCTACGGCGGCTTGTTGATGATCGGCGCAGCGCTCGTACACTTCATCTTGCACTGGCGCTGGATCGTGAAGACTGCCGGGCGGTTAATGAGCCGTACAGCCGCTCCCGCGCCACAAATCGAAATGACCTTATCGAAAATAGAGGAATAATATGAAAAGAAAGATCTTTGGATTAGCCTTTTTGGTCTTGGTTGAGTTTGTGGTGTGGGGTGCAGTCAACCGCACCTCGGCCGGGGTTGAAAATGAAGAATCAGCGGTAACTACACCACAAAATCACACCGTCGAAGTGGCTCAAACCGCAGTAAACACAACCGATAGCGGCCTTGTGGCAGCGGTTACCGAAACAGCCGCCGGTGGAAATGCAGATGTGACTCCCGGAGATGGCGACGGCATCCCGGATGCCTCCGAAAATATCGATGGGATATTTACCCTGGAGGGTACGGTATTTTATGTGGACAGCCTTCAAATGACGGTGGATACCTCCGATGGGCAGGTATTGTTGGAAAACCGCCCGTGGACCTTTTTGGTCAGCCTGGGGTTCAGCGCATCTGCCGGGGATGAGCTGCGCTTGACCGGTTTTTATGAGGACGGCGTGTTTGAGGTGATGAGCATCGAGCAGATCAGCAGCGGGACGATCTACACCCTGCGGGATGAGGACGGACGCCCGATGTGGGCAGGGGGAAGAGGGTAAAGAAATTTGAGATTTGTGATATTGATCCGCGCCGAAGCGCGGATTTTTTAAAGGTTGTGCCCCCTCAAGAAAATGCGCACACGGATAAGCCCCCTCTGTCCTGCGGACATCTCCCCCCCGATAGGCGCTTGAAATCTTGGGTGAAAACGTAACTCTACGCGCCTATCTGGGCACCAAGGTGTGCTTCGCGAGGAGGCAGGAGGGGGCAGCGTCGAATGGCAGTTTGAACTTTCTTAAACACACTATGTCCTACCTTTCAACCCTACATCTTTGTATCCTCTCCCTAAACCCTAAAGGTCTTAAAGACCTTTAGGGTTTAGCATTTCTCCTCACCCGGAATGATCTAAACGGATCCTCTTGCGGTTTTCGACCACCTCGCATAATTTATTCGTTATTTTCGCCAACCAATTGGAAGAAGAAAAAATGCACACGGATGACACAGATTTCACGGATGTTTTGGGGTTAATAGGCATAATTGGATTTTATTGGGGCATAACGGTGCTAACGAAAAAAAACCATCACCAAAAGTTGTGACCAATAACAATACCCCCTCCCACCTCCCCCTAAAGGGGGAGGAAAAATGGATATATATGGGCCAAAAATTACCGTCAGAAAGGTGATATTTGGCGGAATGGGTGAATTTTAGGGATTATTGGGTTAGCTGGCGCAGGGTGGCACGCGCCGGAAAGGGGGAAGATTCCGGCCGGATGCGGTAATAACTCAGGGAGGTTTGACGCAACTGCTTAACCATACGTTTTTTGGCTTTAATGCGAATAAACCCATTGCACATATTCCGCCAAAGGTTCTTGAGTGTCAGGACTATGGTTAGAAACAAAGCGATCAACATGGGTATCTTCCCCGGATAAATGGCTGCCTATATATCTATACGGGGTTGAAGGGGTTTGGTTTCAAAAAGGGAAAAATTGGATCACTTTTCCATTTTAGATGGGTTGTAATTGGCTAATTCCTCGCGTACCACCTTACGGAGGATTTCTTCAACCGGCAGCTTTTGCTCTTCGATGTGCTGGCGTAAAGCCTGGTTGATCATGGTTTGGTAATTGCCCCCACCCTGGGCATTCGCTTCCTGGCGGAACCAATCCAGGATATCGGTATCAATACGGATGGTGATGCGTTCTTTCCCTGCCGGAGCGGAAACGACAACCCCGCGTTTGCCTTTAGAAAAATCATATTCTGTTCTCATTTAGCGGTTTTCCTCATACTGCTGTCTCTCCCGCGGGGTTGCCTTACGGGCAGATATCATTCGGATCACATCCCGGCGGTAAGTATACACAACCACCAGCACCCTACCCATGGCATCCACTCCAACGGTAATATACCGCAATTCGATATAATCATCTTCTTCTATTGTTAGGGCGTACTCGTCTTCGAGCACCGTTACTGCATCAGCAAAATCAATGCCATGTTTCAATCGATTGCTGTGTGCTTTTTGGTAATCCCATTCGTATGTCATTGTCCGCCCTTTTCTCTATTATATGCACAATTGTATGCACAGTCAACTCTATTTGACCAATACTTTTTCCTTTTAAACCCCAATCAGCGCTTCCCGCAGCAGACGGGCGGTTTCGACGGCGTGGGGTGAATCGCCGTGGACGCACAAGGTGTCCACCTTCCAGGTCACCACCTGCCCCTCAACAACGGCACAGATGCCTTCCTTGGCCAGGTTGACGCCGTTGACAGCCGCCTCGGCGGGGTCTTCCACCAAGGCGCCGGGGAGCTTGCGAGAGCGCAGGCTGCCGTCTTCCTCATAGGCCCGGTCAGGGAAGGCTTCACTCCATACGGATAGTCCGAGATCCAACCCGGCCTGCACCAGGCAGGAGCCGGCCAGCCCTACCAGGATCACCTGGCGGCTGAAGCGGTTGACGGCGCGCGCCACCGCCGCAGCCAAAGCCGGGTTCCTGGCGGCCTGGTTATAGAGAGCCCCATGCGGTTTGACGTGAATCAACTCCACCCCATTGGCGCGGCAGAAACCGGCCAATGCCCCGATCTGGTACAGCACATAGGCTTCCGTCTCATCCGGGGAAAGCGCCATTTCGCGCCGGCCAAAGCCCTGCAGATCCGGCCAGCCGGGATGAGCGCCGATGCGCAGGTTATGTTCCTTCGCCAGGCGGACCGTACATTCCATCACGATTGGATCGCCGGCATGCATCCCGCAGGCGATATTGGCCGAATCGATGTAAGCCATGATGGCTTCATCATCCCCCAGGGGGTAAGCTCCAAAAGCTTCGCCGATGTCGGAATTGATATCGATCATAGGTACTCCGTTGGACTGGGTTTCAAAGCAACCGATATGCCTTTTTCACTATTTATCCGTTTTACTTCTGTTTTGGATGCCGAAACAATGCCTAATTGCGGCATACCAAAATCCGGTACACGTACGAACAGCGCGCACCTAAGAACGGTGTACCAAAAACCGGTAACACGATCCGTCGAGTTCGGCATGACAAAAAAATCGACTATACGCAGTTTGGTTAGCCCAACGAGAGGGCTTTGACCCAGGCTTCGGCGCGTTCAAGCTCGCCGGCCGTCAACGGGCCTTCGGAGCCTTCCACAAAAAACCAGCCCGGTTCCGCCACGATCTGAGCGCCTTTTTTGGCCAACTGCTTGGAGAGCGGTTCCGCCGCGTAACCGAAGATCTTTTCCATGAAGGTCAGGAACTTATTATTGACTTTGACCACATCCATGCGGGTATCGAAGGCTGCCGCTTTTACACCCTTCAAGCCCCCGGCCGGGATCTTGCGCAGGAAATCTTTGGTGGCCGGAGAGGCGGAAAAAGCGCGTGTCGGTGAACCGATCAGCAGCAGATCCACACCTTGCAGCACATCCGGGTTGATCGACTCAACTTTTACCTTGGCGGCAGGTGCATTTTCTGCCACTGTCTGGGCATCCTTCACCACGGCAATTTTGAGCATCCGCACCTCAGCTTTGGCAGCCAGTGCGCCGGCCATGGCCTGGGCAATCTTTTCGGTATTGCCGAAGAATGAGTCGTACAAGATCAATGCTTTCATGAGATTCCTTGCCCTTTCAGAACGAATTATGGATCAATGGTTTGTTTATTTGAGGGTAGTATAGCAAATATTGATCGATACATTGAAAAAAGTCCGCTATATGACCAATTTGCTTCTATCTACACAATGTGAGGATTAGGTCTTGTGAAACTCCGGGGAGATTGCTTCGCCCCCGGACTTACACCGGGGTCTCGCAACGACAGAATATTTTTCGCTTCCACTGGCTAATAAACGAACTCGGTTGTACTGTGGAAACTCTTTACTTTTAAGTAAGAAATCCATCTTTCTTATTCCAGCTTTTTCAAACCGGCCAGTAGAGACTGCCAGGCGGATTGGGCTTCATCCAGGGTAACCGATTTGAATTTCACCGTGCCATCCACGGGCGGACACTGCGCCAGCAGCGGCAGACCGGCCTGGGGCACAACGGCGATCTTGGGGTATCCTCCGGTGGTCTGACAATCCGCCATCAGCACCACCGGTTGGCCGCCGGACGGCACCTGCACCACACCGGGGATGACGCCTTCCGATAATAATTCCGCCTGTCCCGGCTCCAGGGCTAAGGCAGGTCCTTCCAGCCGGCTGCCCATACGATCAGATTGGGCTGTTATGCGGTATTCACTCTCCCAAAAAGCCCGGTAGCTCTCCGGGGTGAACCAATCCGACTGGGGCGCCGGCACAGCCGGTACGGTGACATAGGTGGAATAAGCCGGGATGGAACTTTCCGGCAGGCGCTTTCCGGCGATCGACCAAGGGTACTGCCCGTACCCCAACGGCAAGCGGTCTCCGGCTTGCAGCACCCGCCCCTGCCAGCCGCCAAAACTGCCGCGTAACTGGGTGGAGCGTGAGCCCATCACAAGGGGTATATCCAATCCGCCGGAAATTGCCAGGTAGCCCCAGCGCCCCTGCCCGCCGGCCTGCAAACGGATGGTCTGCCCGGCCCGTACGATCACACTCAACCAGGCGGGGTATTTTTGCTTATCCACTTGCATGGAATAGCCGTAACCCGTCAAAACCGCCACACAATCCACCGCCGGCACTACTTCCGGTCCTTCATAAAGGAACTCCAGAAGCGCGGATTCCGGCGGATTGCCGGCCAAACGGTTAGCCGCCCGGAACGCAAAAGCATCCATGGGGCCGCACACCGGCACGCCGATATGGGCAAAGCCCGTGCGGCCAAGGTCGCGCACGGCGGTATACGGTCCGGGGGAAAGCACATCAAGCCACATAATCAGCCTCGGCGGTGGAAAGCGGAACAAAGACCACCTCATCCCCCGGGGAGAGGAGGGCCGGTTTTTCGGATAATGGATCAAAGAGAGCCAGCGGGGTGCGGCCGATCAGCCGCCAGCCGCCGGGAGATTCACTGGGGTAGATCCCCGTTTGGGCTCCGGCAATCCCCACCGACCCGGCCGGGACACTGGTGCGGGGAGACTCCAGGCGGGGTGTGGCCAAAGCCGGATCCATACCGCCCAGATAAGGAAAACCGGGCAAGAAACCCAGAAAATACACCGGGTAAACGCCGGCCACATGCCGGCGGATCACTTCTTCGGGTGCCAGCCCGGTATGGCGGGTCACAAAATCCAAGTCAGGGCCGTGCCTGCCCCAATACGCTACGGGTATCTCGACCCGGTGCGGGGGTTGGGCAGCGGCTTCGGAAAGCTGCTCAAGCAAGGTCTGTATCTCGGCACATAATCGCGGGTAATCCAGATGCTGGGGGTCGTATTTGACCATGAGGGTGGTATAGCCCGGCACCGCTTCCCCCACCCCGGGCAGCCTC
>DATMYN010000076.1:0-3316 GCA_035560875.1 Longilinea sp.
GGATTGTATGGGAGAAAAACTCTACTATCTACCTGTCGATGTTCTGCATGATTTTATTCGGGATGTCATGCTTAAAGCAGGGTTATCAACGGAAGATTCGGAAGTGTGTGCAGATGTTATCCTTGAATCTGACCTGCGCGGGATCGAATCCCACGGTATTGGCCGTTTGAAATATTATTTCCAGCGGGTTAAGAATGGCCAGCACAAGGCCGTAACGAATTTTGAGATCATCCGCGAAACCCCGACCACGGCTGTGGTGGATGGCCATCATGGCATCGGAATGGTCATTGGGAAACGCGCCATGCAAATGGCCATCGATAAAGCCCGGACCTATGGGATGGGTTCGGTAGCAGTCCGCAATTCTACCCATTTTGGCATCGCCGGGTACTACCCCTCCATGGCGGTAGAGCAGGGGATGGTTGGTTTCACCTTCACTAATGCCCGCCCTTCCACGTCTCCCACATTCGGGGTCACCCCGCTTTTGGGTACAAATCCCATAGCTTTCGGCGCCCCCTCTGATGAACCCTTTCCATTTCTCTATGATGCGGCTACACCGATCACACAACGTGGCAAAATCGAAGTCTATAACCGGGCTGAGAAGAAAACCCCTGAAGGGTGGATCATTGACCAGAATAATGAGTACATGACCGATCCTAAAGAGATCCTGGCTGCCATTCCCAAAGGAAATGCATCCTTCCTTCCGCTGGGTGGGGTGGGTGAGACATTGGGCGGCCATAAGGGCTATGGCCTTGGCACCATGGTTGAAATTTTATCGGCTTCCTTCCAAACCGGTACATTCTTGACCGGTCTTACCGGAGTGGGTGCGGATGGTTCCGTCCAACCCTTCAAGATCGGTCATTTCTTTATGGCCATCAATGTTGAGGCATTCGTTGGGTTGGATGAATTTAAAAAGACCACCGGTCAAATTCTCCGCCAACTCAGGGCTTCTCAAAAAGCACCCGGCCAAAGCCGGATCTATACAGCCGGTGAAAAAGAATATGAAAGTGAAAAGATCGTGCGCAAGCAAGGGGTGCCGGTCAATTCCAATCTTCAAAAAGATATCAAGTTCCTGGTCGAAGAATTAGGCTTAACTGCCTATACATTTGACTTTTAGTCGTTTCGAACAGGACTATCTTCTCTTAGTCAAAACCAGGTAGGGGAACAAACCTTTCCTGCAAGCGTCTAATCTTCTTTACTCCCTCCATACCAACACCCCGGCTTTAAGCCGGGGTGTTGGTATACCTTCGGGGTAGGTGGAGTAATTTTTGCTATTGACATTGATTTGTGTTTATGCCATAATAGTCTCATAAGGTGAAACATAGTATTATAAAACGAGACTTTTTTCACTGGTTTCCAAATCATCTATCAATGCTCAGCAGGTGAAATCTTTTTTCAATTATCAAGAATGTCATTGATCTCCAGGAGTGTGCAGGATGGCAGAAACATACAGTTTAGTCGACGCAGCCATGAAGGTGATCCTAGATCGAAGAAGCATCCGCGAATACACGCAGGAGCCGGTTACTGATCATGACTTGGATTTGATCCTTGAAGCAGCCCGTCAGGCACCCTCCGGGGAAAATGCGCAGCCTTGGCGGTTTGTGGTGGTCAAGGATGCAGAAACCCGCCAGAAGCTGGGTGGGATTGCCGGGGGGGGTAGTGGACGCCGTTTTACCTCTGAATTTGTTACCAATAAAATGCAAGAGCGTTTCTCCAGCCTTGAGGATGAGGCGAAGAAGAAAGCCGCTTTCGAGAAATTAACCTCCGGACAGGTTTCCGCCTTCTTAGCCGATGCTCCGGTATGTATCGTGGTGGTTGGGAAAAAAGATGTGTGGGATCTGCCCTTTGATACATCGGCCGCCATTGAAAATATTCTCCTTATGGCAACTTCCTTGGATCTTGGCGCCTGTTGGGTTATTGCTCCCTGTATCGATATTCGTGATGAAGAACGCATAAAAAGGCTACTGAATATTCCCGAGGCTTTTAAAGCCATTAGCATCATTTCGATCGGGCATCCAACCCGTCCGCATCGACCACGTCCCCGTATCGCCATTAATGAGCTTGTTTTTGCAGAAAAATGGGGTGATCTTTACTACAAGGAAATAAAATGAACACAAAAACCTTGCCGATCGATTATGCAAATGGAATCATCTATGAGCTCGAAAAGGCCTTTTGGGATGAACGCGGTAAAGGTGCCCGTTTTCGGGTGACAACCGTCGGGCAGGATTATTTTGAAAAAAAGTGCTTGCCCTTGTTAAAAGGGGATGAGCTTAGCAGTATCTTAGGGACCATCGAAAAGATCCTCACAGAAGAGAGCATCGTCGCAAAGGTTTCCTACAGCACAGAAGACCGCTTGATCCGCATCCGTTTTGAAGGGTGCATTCATAGATCAGTTGAAGCACAAATGGTTGCCAAAGGCGTGGAACCGTTCACCTGTGTCCCCGCTAACTTGATCGTCCTGGCTTTAGAGAAAAAATTGGACCGGCCGGTTGAAATCGCTTCCATAAAGTATGAAGAAGGCGCCTGCCAAATATTAATGGTCCTGTTCGATAAACATCCTGTGGTCGAGTAGGAGCAGGGATGAATAAAATTTCCACGCTTACGGAAGCCGTCAGGTCGATCCCGTCCCGCTCGCATATCGCCTTACCCGGGTTCGCGATCACCCGCTGTGCCATGGCTTTTGCCGCAGAAGTGATCCGCCAGGGGATTTCGGATCTAACACTTTCACAATGCGTCGGCGCGATGGATGCAGACCTGCTGGTTGGCGCCGGGTTGATAAAACACTATATCTATGGTGGGGGCTCCTTGGACCGATTCGGGCGGTTGGCCAATGTCAACCGGGGCATTGAAAACGGCAGCCTCCAGGCTGATGAATACAGCAGCTTGTCGGTGGCTTTCCGCTATTTAGCCGGGTCATTGGGGATACCCTTTATCCCGATCCGTTCTCTGAGCGGATCGGACCTTCTGAAGCAGATCGAGAAATCTTTCAGCACAGAAGTGGCGACCGTTGAAGATCCGTTTTCGGCGGAAAACTGGCTGGTGCTTAAACCACTTCAGCCGGATGTGGCGGTTGTGCAAGTGCAAGTAGCAGATGAAGAGGGTAATGCCTGGATCAGCGGACCGCGTTGGGATAACGCGGAACAAGTGAAAGCCAGCAAACGCACGATCGTAATTGCAGAAAAGGTCGTTCCGGGCGATTTCATCCGTAAAGATCCGGAGAGGACGGTGATCCCCGGATTATTAGTATCCCATGTGGTTGAGCTGCCTTTTTCAGCGCATCCCACCTCGGTTTACCGGGCGTATGATTACGATGCTGATT
>DATMYN010000077.1:0-2706 GCA_035560875.1 Longilinea sp.
ATAATTAACTTCCGCTTTTTAAGCCTTGGAATTGCGTCCATAAGCCAGCGAGATATTCCGTTGTCAATTCTCAGGAGCAACTTATGCCGATCCCAAACATCCGGTTGTGTCAATGTGCGGTATGCCAGCAAGAAGCTGACCACCCTGATAAAGCTCTTCATCAAATGATCAATTTAATGGTCAGTCAGCTCAACGAACAACAGCGCCGCTGGTTCGTTGCGTTAGAAGCATTCCGGAGAGGCCACGGTGGCGTCCGTTTGTTATCACAGATCACCGGGATGGATGAGAAGACCATCCACCGGGGTATGAAAGAATTACAGGAAGGCCTCACCGGCCGGCCTAAAGACAGGATCCGGTTGGCCGGAGGCGGCCGTCCGGTTATCTCACGAGGAGTACTCTAACCTTATTATGACAACATCTACTTTCGCTCTTGATCTTGATCGCAATCTGCCCCAGACAATGCGTGAACAGGCGTGTAGTGCTATCATCGCCGCCATCCATGCCAAACGGCCCGGATTTTGTGTGGGTGATCAATTAACCAGTCAGGAGCTTTCACGCCAGAACGCCATCCACCGCAACACACTTGCATATGTGATGGGTGACCTGGTACGTTTGGGTTACCTGCGCCGCTTACCGAATAAGGGATTTAAGATCGTCCAACTGGACCCGGAACGCCCAACTCAGCTCACGCGTCACAACCTATCTCTCTTTGAGATCGCCCAACGTAATCAGATCGATTCTCGTTCCCAAATGATCTTGAACGAGACCGGTACACGGAAAGTGAAAGATCTTTCAGAAGAACTCTCCTGGGTAAGCCAAGACCTGTGTTTATCCCCGGAGGATACCGTTTCTATGCTTGCCCGCTGCCGTCTGATGAAACATACCGGCACAGACAATTGGGAAATGATCGCCATCGAACAATCTTTCGTTTCCACATCACTCGCCCCGGATCTGCTCGAAAATACTGTCCAGCAGATCCAGGAGGAAGGAGATTCATCCCTCTATCGCCAGCTGCATCGTATTTTTCCGAATGAGGATTTTTTCAATACTCACTATGAAATCTCTCTTTCGCCCCTTCCGAAATCGCTGGCTACAGCTTGGGTTGGTTCAACGAATTGCTTGATCGCCGTTGTATCCATCACCTATTGTTCCCAAGGACCGGTTGAAATGACGCGCACCTGGTTTGATGCCACCAAGGCGGTCCTTACAGCCGGCTCGCTGGATGTGACCCTGGTTGGTTCCTTGGAAAGAGGTTGAACGCAGGGGCTTCTCTCCTCGCTATTTACCAGTCGGAACATTCACTCAACCATGTCTTGATATCCTGAAAGCGAGCTCTCTTCATGAACAACCAAGAAATCCGTTTGTACCCATACCGCTGGGTTGTATTGGGTGTATTTATGTTCGCCAACCTCATGATCCAACTGTTGTGGATCTCCTATTCCCCTATTACCGGACAAGCGGCTGAGTTCTTTAACGTGAGCGATCTTCAGATCGGATTATTGGCGATGGTATTCATGATCGCCTATGTGCCATTATCCATGCCGGTCTCCTGGGCTATTGATACTTTTGGTTTCCGTAAAGCCGTTGGCCTGGGCACATTATTCATGGGGGTTTTTGCCTTGGTACGGGGCTTTGCCGGAACCAATTATCCACTCGTCCTGATCAGCACGATCGGGATCGCCATCAGCCAGCCCTTTTTAATGAATTCCTGGACAACCGTACCGGCGCGTTGGTTTGAAAAAGAATTCCGCGCCACTGCGGTGGGATTGATCACTCTTTCCGGTTTATTGGGTGTGGCTTTATCGATGATATTAACCCCGATCTTGTTGGAATCGCTGGGTAACCCGGCAACACTACAACTCATCTATGGCGCAGTCGCAGCCCTATCCTCGCTGTTATTGATCCTGCTGGCACGCGATAACCCGCCTACCCCTCCCAGTGCTGAAAACGAAGTCGTGCGGGCTTTGGTTTTGGATGGGTTGAAGAATGCGGTCAAGAATAAGATGTTCTGGTTATTGGTTTTCATCCAATTCCTGGGTATGGCGCTTTTCAATGGATTAACCACCTGGATCGAGCCGATCGTACGCGGGCGAAACTTTGACTCTACTCAGGCCGGGTACTTGGGCGCTTTGATGCTGGTGGGCGGGGTTGTCGGCGCCATTGTGCTGCCTGCCCTTTCCGATAAACAGCACAAACGCAAGTTCTACCTGTTTATTGGCTTTATTTTTGCCATTCCCTTCTTGCTGGGTATTACCTATGCCAATTTATTTCCCCTGCTGCTCATCAGCGCCTTTGGCTTGGGTTTCTTCTTGACCAGCGCAAGTCCGATCATCATGCAGTTTGCCACTGAGATCACCTACCCGACCCCTGAAGGTACCTCCAACGGTATCCTGCAGCTTTTCGGACAGGTATCCGTGGTCTTTGTGTATCTGATGGAAGCCATGAAAACAGCGGATGGATCCTTTACCCCCTCGCTGTTACTGGCGACAGGTTTGCTGGTGCTGTGTGTCGGTGTGATCTCGTTCTTAAAAGATCCGAAGTTCTTGACAGGGTCTACCAACCCGACACCGGGAAAATAAAACCACAGGCATACATAATTTCTACAAACGCCAGTACTGAACTGGCGTTTGTTTATTATTAGATAAAACAATCAGAAAATGATAAACTTGAAGCATTCAAAACCAGCGGGAGATAAATTATGACAAT
>DATMYN010000078.1:0-2309 GCA_035560875.1 Longilinea sp.
CCACAAAGTAATCCGGACGCATTTCACGCAGCTCTGCCTCGAAATCTAAAATTCCAGAACCTTTGGATATAAAAGCATCTTTTACCCATGAGACGGATTTGACCATAAAAAGCCGCTCATCTTCACTGTTCACCGTCTCGCGGCCTTTAAGATCATAAATCGTCTTATCAGATCCGATCGCAACGTATAGGTCGCCATATACGGCAGCTTCACGGAAAAATTCAACATGCCCGGAGTGCAACAGATCATAGCAACCACTTACCAGTACTTTTTTAGGCATCCAACATCTCCAATAACCTCTGGTTTATCGGTATTCGTCCACGGCTGTAAACATGGCAACCACGTTTTCTGGCGGTACATCCGGCAGGATATTATGGATGGTATTGAACACATACCCACCCCCCGGAGCAAGGATCTCGATATTGGCATGCACATGGGCTTTTACCTGCGGCGGTGTACCAAGGTTCAATACCGAGCGCGTATCCGCCCCTGCCCCCCAAAATGTGATGTCCTTCCCAAATTCCTGCTTTAACCTTTCCGGCTGCATATCCTTGGAATTGGTTTGCACCGGGTTGATGATCTCAAAACCAGCCTCGATCAGATCGGGGATCAACTTATAGATCGAACCGCAAGAATGGAGAAAAACACGCATTTTGCTGTGAGCCTTTATGTAATTACACAGCATGGTATGACGTGGTTTGAACAGCCTGCGGTAAGTGGCGGGGCTCATGAATGGTCCGCCGTTCATGCCCAAGTCATCTCCCAGCCGGATAATATCGACCGTATCGCCCACTGCCAGGCAGATCTTTTCCAAAGACGCTAAATGGCGTTCCATCAGGGCATCCAGTAACCGTTCTACCTGTGTTGGCTGCGCCGCCAAGTCCATGAGGAAATTATCCAGACGGCGTAAAAAGGTCCCCCACTCGAATAAGTTACAACCGGCTGATAACATGATCGCCCGGTCGTTGGTCTGACGTAACTGCCTGGCATGAGCTGCCAATTGCTCCCAAAAGTCCGCTTCACCGGCATAGTCCCACGGGCTGTGCACCAGGGCCGACCAGTGGATCTTACCCATGGCTTCATCCAGGTTGGCCTCATATCGCTCAGGGTAACCATCGATGAAAGGGAAGACGATCTGGTCGTAAGAAATAGCACTGGCCGGCATCTTGGCTATTGCTTCACCATTTTTATATGCTAAATATGATCCATCCGGCTGCTTTTGGGGCTTGAACCATACCGGCTGTTGGGCAGTAGCGCCATTGGGTAGGATGTAGTCGTACCAATCGGATTCTCGCGTGTTGAATGTTCTCCCCAGATCGACCGCGTCTATCCTGAAATGATCCAATACTTCGTCGGAAGGCTGCGCCACCTGCTGGACAACATCATAGACCCAGTTGCGTTTGTCCTTTAAATCCAGGTAATGAAGGAGGCTGTCGTAAGCCATTGCTGAAATACCGGAACTGGGAGTAGCCCCCAAGTCAACCGGCAAGGCATCCGGTTCGATGTGATCGATGGCAGCCAGGATCCGTTGGCGTGAGTTCATGTCCTTGAACCTCTAGTCGCAGTGGAAGAATTCTTCCATGGAAGCCCAGCGCTCACCCTCTTTCCGGGTCGGCAAAGGCACCTGGCAGGGATCGGTCAACTTCCACCATTCCTGGGTGGTTGGATCGGCAGCCATCTTTTGCATATCGGCCGAAAAATCCTGACCGACATATTCAAAATAACTGAATAAATAGCCGTCCTTGTAGTATATCGAGTAGTTGCGGATGTTGCACTCATGGATCATGTGAAGCACGCCCGGCCAGGCATGGGCATGCAGTTCTTTGTATTCTTCCAACTTTTCCGGGAGAAGTTTGATAACGCTGCCGTAGCGCTGCATCATTTACCTCTCTTTCCTTCGCGGACAACGCTTAAGATGGATAAAGCCGAAGCGAAAGCCGCACACAACCCAGTGTAGATGGTCTTAATTATGAAGTATGCAGCACCAGTCACTTCAACCGGGGCAAATAAGAACAGCAATCCATCCATGAACACCAGACCGAATAATAATACCGATGCCAACGATACATACAAGCCGCCCAATGCGGAACTCTTGGGCAGTTTGATCCCTTTCAGCACCTTGGAGGGTATGGCCAGGTTGCCTTTGATCATCTCAGAACGCGCTCCGGCAATCCCGATCCAGCTAACCAGGAAAGCGATGATCAAAACGGTGATCAAAATATCTATGGCAGCCTCGGTATAGGGAACGGATGGCCGCGACACATACGTCGAAAGAGCTAATAGCCCGTTAATGATCGAGTTGACAACAA
>DATMYN010000079.1:0-10025 GCA_035560875.1 Longilinea sp.
GCCGGGGCGGTCCGCACCGCCCGGTCCTAGTTCCGGGACACCCATGGTCGCCATCGAACTGGTATGCACAAAACGGCGCACACCTGCCTCACGGGCTGCCTCAAGAACCGCCCGCGTCCCTTCCACCGTTACCGTGTACAATTTGCCGGGTTTATCGATCCCCATTAACGCCGCCGTGTGGTACACGATCTCAATATCTTTCATGGCCGGCGCAAGAGTCTCCGGCTGGGTCAGATCGCCCAGGGCATGTTCCACCGGAGTATTTCCCAACGCGATCAGGTTGCTGGTTGGGCGGTGAAAAGCGCGTACGCTGTGACCTTGCTCTACCAGTTTCTTACACAGCCGCGAACCGATGAACCCTGACGCGCCGGTGACCAAGACTTTCATTCTACCCACTCCACGACAGTGGCTTCGCCTTGACCGACCCCCACACATAAGGTTACCAAACCGTAAAATGGTTTGGCTGCATTCCCACCGGCTATCCGTCGGCCCATCTCGTGCACCAGGCTGGTGAGGATGCGCGCCCCCGAGCAGCCCAAGGGGTGGCCTAAGGCGATCGCTCCGCCGTTAACATTCACGATATCTTGAGAAAGGCCTAATTCACGGATCACAGCCAGTGCCTGAACCGCGAAGGCTTCGTTCAATTCCACCAGGCCCACATCACTTATTTTAATACCTGCCCTCTGTAGCGCTTTTCGTACCGCCGGTACGGGACCCATGCCCATGATACGCGGCGGGACTCCCGCTACGGCTGAAGTAACAACCCGCGCCAACGGTTTCAATCCTAGCGCTTTGGCTTTTTCAGCGCTCATCAGCAGTACGGCTGCTGCGCCGTCGTTCATCCCGCTGGAATTGCCGGCGGTTACACTGCCGCCATCCTTGCGGAAGGCCGGGCGTAACTTGGCTAATGACTCCATGGTTGTGTCCCGGCGGGGGCGTTCATCGGTGTTTACCAGAATGGGATCGCCCTTCTTTTGCGGTACCGGCACTGGGATAATCTCCTCGGCAAAATGGCCGTTATCGATGGCGGCAATCGCCCGCCGGTGGCTTTCAACAGCAAAAGCATCCTGTTCCGCCCGGGTGATGCCGGTTTCGGCGGCAATATTCTCGGCTGTTTCTCCCATCGCTTCGGTTCCGTACAGTTCCTGCATTTTGGGGTTGGGATAACGCCAGCCTAAAGCCGTATCGTAGGCGGTTAAATTACCGAACGCAAACGGCTGTTCCGCCTTCGGCAAGGAATAAGGAGCGCGCGACATGCTCTCTACCCCACCGGCGATGAACACATCCCCTTCCCCAGCTTTGATCGCCCGGGTGGCGGCATTGACCGCGCTCAACCCCGAGGCACACAAGCGGTTGAAAGTAACCCCGGCCGTCTCCACCGGAAAACCGGCCAGCAGGAGTGCCATGCGGGCAATGTTGCGGTTATCCTCACCGGCCTGGTTGGCACAGCCCAAATAGACTTCTTCAACTTCAGCCAGGTCCAAGTGATTCCGTTCCAGGAGGGCGCGTAAAACATGGGCAGCCAGGTCATCCGGGCGTACCGCCGCCAACGAACCGCCTAAAGCGCCGATCGAGGTCCGCAGCGCATCAATGATCACCACATCAGTCATGTAAACCTCCTGGGGGATTTTCTTTAGCACATTCTACCATAAGCATAAAAAAAGGAATTACGGCTGGGCTTCTACCAACACTTCTACATCGTCGACTGGCGCGCCGGCACTGTAAACCTGCATGCTGAACGGCAAGCTTTGACCGGTCGCCAGGGCAGAGGTGCTTTCCCAGCGGTGTACACCCACCACCCGCCCGTTGACATCATAGGCGGTGGCCGCGACCCAAATTAGGTTGGCAGCCGCCTGAGGGTTTTCTAACGTGATCGCACCGCTCACCTGGGCGGTTACCGCATTGGTAAAGGTGACCTGCAGGTCATTGACGATGGCCGCCAGGTAGCGCGTATCCCCGGCCGGCACCGGCAGCGAGACAACCAGGTTGGCTTGGGCTTCGAATGTACGGGGGGCAGGCGTTGGAAAATAGGCCGACAGGGCAATGGATTGACCGGCAGGGAGCACATTCAATGGGCTGAGCGCCGTTTGGCTGGCCACATCCGCCTGATCGGTCCCTGCTAACAAGATCTGCACCTGGATGTTTTCAACAGCCGTGGCTTGATCGTTGTGCACCAACACAAAACACCATACCCCCCCATCTTGAGAGGGGTAGCAATCGGGTTCACTTAAATTAACACTGACGGGGGTTGGTGATGGAATATACTGGTCGCCGCTGTTCTCTTGGCTGGGGGGAGGTATAACCAGGGTCATCCCCACCGTGATCACGCTGGGGTTAATATCCGGGTTGGCCGCCTGCAGCGCCGTAATGGATACACCGTAATTAAAGGCGATGACGGAAAAGGATTCGCCGGCAACCACATCATGCATGCGTGGTGTCGGGGTCGGAGAAGGCATCGGAGTGGATGTCCCCGGAGCGGGTGGGGTGATGGTTGCCGATGGCGTGGGGGATTGGTACGGCTGCAGGGAAGGCAGGCCAATATTCTCAGCGTCCGAGCTTTGAGAACAGGCGGTCAATCCTGCCGCAAACAAAAGGATCAACCCGCTTTGGACCATTACCCGAAAATATCGATTTTTCATACCTGTGATTATACCTTGCCGGAATAAAGAAGGTGGTGTGTGGAGGAACTGCACCATGCCCGCCTTACAATCAATATACGTAGGAATCTTGTTTAAAAAAGGTGGCATACTTTATTTCCAAACCATGAAAAAAGGGCTACAATCGGTATAATTCCTTTTATTTTTCTACGTTTGGAGAAATACCATGACGAATAGTTGGGCAGGACGAGCTCGCCAAACAGGTACACCGTTGATCGATGGGAACCTGGCAACTTTTGTTTGGCGGGGAAAGAAAGCACCTCAATTGATGGGTGATTTCAATGGGTGGGAAAATGGTGTGCCATTAGATCTTACCCAGGTGGGGGAACAAACCTGGATCCACAGCATGGAATTGCCGCTTGATACTTATATGGAATACGCTTTCGTAAAGGAAGGGAAACGGTTTCTTGATCCCTTGAATGAACGGACAACACCCAACGGCGTTGGAAAGACCAATAATTATTTCTATATGTCCGCTGGGAAAAAGACCCCCCTGGCACGTCGTAAACCGGAAGTGCCGCATGGTAAGGTCGAAAAGATCACTCTGAAGCATGACTGGTATTTCACCAACGGCAAACGCAATGCCTGGCTCTACCAGCCTCCGGTAGATGGCCCGGTACCCTTGGTTGTGGTCTGGGATGGGGCACAATACCTGGAAAGACTCCGGGTGAACCTTCAAGTCGACCGGCTGATCGCTGAAAACCGTATCCGTCCGTTCGCCCTGGCGCTCATCGACAGCGGTGGACCGTTACGCATGTGGGAATACAACTGCGCAGACGCCACCTTGGGCAGCGTTCTTAGCCTGCTGATACCTGAAGCCCAAAAACGGCTGAACCTGATCGACCTCAAACTCAACCCGGGTACCTTTGGTGTGATGGGCGCATCGATGGGCGGATTGATGTCCTTATACGCCGGTTTACGCTGTCCGGAAATATTTGGCAAGGTTTTAAGCCAATCCGGCGCTTATGATTTCGCCGGATGGAAACCGGTTATTTGGCCGCTGTTGGAAGGGTTAAAAAAGCTGCCGTTCCAATTATTCTTGGATGTGGGTACGTATGAATGGCTGCTTGAGCCCAACCGGTCGCTGCATGATTATTTACAGAACCGGAAAATGTCGCACGGGTATCACGAATTTCACGGCGGACATAATTCTCCCGCATGGCGTGATGATCTGGGCTTAGGCCTGGAATATCTCTGGGGAACAAAGACCTCTACTAAAACGAATAAGGAGTAATAATGGCAAATTTACAATTTTCACAACCCCCGGCTTTTGCCCTTGATCTGAAAAAGAAATATTCGGCAACCTTTAAAACCGATAAAGGCGATATTGTCATCGAATTATTTGCCGATAAGGTTCCCACAACGGTTAATAATTTTGTTTTCCTCGCCCGCCAAGGATTTTACGACAACACCATTTTTCATCGTGTGATCGCAGATTTCATGGCGCAAGGCGGCGACCCCACCGGTACCGGAATGGGCGGCCCGGGGTATAAATTCCGTGACGAATTCGATCCCACTTTACGCCATAACAAACCCGGTATTCTTTCCATGGCCAATGCCGGTCCGAATACCAACGGTTCCCAATTCTTCATCACCCATTTACCGACCCCCTGGCTGGATAATAAACACAGCGTCTTTGGTCAGGTTATTAAGGGTATGGATGTTTTACTGTCGATCCCGCCGCGCGACCCCAGTAAGGCCTCATCACCCAGTGTAAAACTATTAACGGTTGAGATCGACGAACAAGCCTAAGTTCGTTAATTGTTTTTTTAGTTGTTCTCTTGAGGAGGAGGAATGATGAAAAAAGCTTGTGTAGCCCTTTTACTGCTGACTCTTGCCCTGGCATCCTGTAATTTACCGGGCGTTCAAATTCAAACCGTATCGGCCGGCCCAACATTGGATCAAAATGCCGCCAATACGGCTATCGCCCAAACCGTACAGGCTGCCTTACCGGCCCAAAACCAAGGTGGAGATACCGGCCAAGCACCTGCGGTAACCGAAGCCCCCGCCCAGGCTGTCAATCCAACCGAAACGCTGAACCCGACCATTACTTTAACCCCAACCTTGACCCAAACGGTCACGCCCAGCGTGCCCATGATCCACTCGACCGTCAACACCAACTGCCGGTTCGGTCCGAGCAACCAATACAACATCATCGGCTTCTTGCTCACCACCGACACCCCTGTCCAGGTTCGCGGTCGCTTGGGCGATGGCGGCTGGTGGTACATCTCAAATCCACGCTATCCCACTGCCTCTTGTTGGGTCTGGGATGATACGACCATCGTAGAAGGTAACACTACTTCCTTACCCATCATCTCCCCGCCCACATTGATCGTGGCCTCCGGCACCAACCTGACCTACACCGGTGCCTGCCCGACCAATATCACCATCATCGTAACCATCACAACCTTTGAAGCTCAGAATGTGACCTATACCATCAGCTCAAGCGGCGGCGGAGCGTACGGCCCCTTCACCCGCAGCTTCGGCGGCCCATCCACCCAAGCCTTCAACCAGGTGATCCCCATGACCGTCGATCTATCCGGTTGGTATCAAGTCAACGTTACGGCGCCATTCCAATACACAACCGCCCAGGTGCCCTTCACGATCGACTGCCAACCCTAGGACATTCCCAGTACACGAAACAGGGAGAGGATAATTATCCTCTCCCTGTTTTATAACCCCATAGAAATTGGGTCAAAACACTTCTTTATCCCTTTTTCGGCAGCCAGCCGAAACGGCCAAAATCGAGTTTTCCAGTCTCGTCAAACTCGATCCCCTCCTGGCGTAATAATTCTTCCTGCATCGAAGTCCCTATCCCATCACCATGCGGGCTTACTTTTCCTTGGGCATTGATCACTCGCTGCCAGGGTACATCATCAACTTCGTTGCTTTTAAGGGCTGCCATCGCATACCCCACCATGCGGGCCGAACACCCCCCCACGATCCCGGCTATCTGCCCGTAAGTCACCACTTTGCCGTAGGGTACCTGGCGGACCAAAGCATAGATTTGCTCATACAAGCGTCTCTCTTCCATGGATCAATTCCTTTCTTCAACTTGTCTTTCGGTCTACATAATTTGCAATAAAATCATCGGCAATAGATACGAGTTTTTTGGGAAGACGGGAACGGACTTCCATTTCTATCTCTTCAGGTACACCTTGGTAAAAAGCTTGCGCGATCCCGCCGGTAATACATGCCAGGGTATCGCTGTCACCTCCCAGCGATACGGCTAACCGCAGGGCATGTTCAAAGGAGGTCGATTCAAAAAATGCGGTCAAGGCTTCCGGTACTGTAGCCTGGCAGGTTTCATTGAAAGCATAACCAGGGCGGATCTGATCGGTGGTGCGGGTAAGGTCATATCCAAAACGCTCGGCCAATTCCAAACGCAAGTCAACCAGGTTTACACCCTGGCGGCAGCGTAAGATGGCTAAGGCGGTAGCTTGCGCCCCTTTGATGCCTTCAGGGTGGTTGTGGGTTACCGCCGCGCTTTTAGCTGCTTCTTCCAGCACTTCACCTTCGTCATTAAAAGCAAACCCAACCGGGCTTACCCGCATGGCCGAGCCGTTCCCAAAACTGTTATACGGCTGTGGATCTTCACTCCACAGCCAACGTCTGAACATACCCCCATAACCGGCATCCGGGTAGCTGCGTCCAAATTCCCCATACCAATGTCCATAATTCCCATCGGTTAAGATCGCTTTAGCCGTGGCGATCGTCATTACGGTATCATCGGTAAAAAAGGACCTCGGAGAAAATAATGGGAAAATAGTAGTTCGAACGTTATAGAATTCATACACCGACCCGATCATATCCCCGGCAATAGCTCCGATCATTTCCCCTCCTATCCCTAATTCCGAATTATTAGATCACCCACAACACCTTGGGGTGCGCGGTTAATTCACGATACAGGTTATCCATCTGTTCCCGGCTATCGGCAGTAAAAGTCACCGATACGGATACATATTTGCCTTCCCGGCTGGATCGATTTGTGAACGAGCTCCGGATCAATCTGGGTACATGCTTTTGGATAATTACGATGACCATCTCTTCAAAGCCATCCTCATCCTTGCCGATGACCTTGAGCGGGAATTCGCACGGGAAAGCCAAAGCTGGTTTGCTTGTTTCGGTCATAATGCCATCATTGTAATCGATTCAAGGCGTACTTATCGTGTCATCCGCATCCAACTCGGGTAACACCTTGCCCAGGAAGATCGAAACCACATCCGGGTCAAACCGTGTGCCGGATTCTTGACGAAGATAAGCCCGCACGCGGGCTTCCGGCCACCCCGGCCTGTAGGGGCGGTTGGAACGCAGGGCGTCCCACACATCCACAACGGTAAAAATACGCGCTCCCAAGGGGATCTCTTCCGCTTTAAGGCCGCGCGGGTACCCAAGACCATCCCAACGTTCGTGATGGCAGTAGGCAATATCGACTGCCTGGCGTAAGAAATCGATCGTGCCTAAAAATTCCTGTGCCATGGCCGGGTGCATCCGCATGGTTTCCCATTCGAGCGGGGTCAACGATCCGGGTTTGGAGAGGATACTGTCCGGCAGGACGATGATGCCGATATCATGCAACAGGGCTCCCCGCCGGATCTGGATGAGCTCATCATCGGATAAACCCATCGCTTTGGCTAAACGGACAGCCACATCCACAACCCGGTCGGCATGACCTTCCGTCTCATTAGCCCGGTGCTCCATGGCGCGTGCCCAAATCTCAATGGTGGCGTCGTATGATTTGGTCAGTTCTTTGTTGGTTACAGAAACTTTTTCGAACAATTCCGCATTATCCAAAGTCACAGCCAGTTGGCTGGCGATGTTTGCCAAGAAATCGATCCATTCGGTATCCGCCGCCGGTGTGATCGTATGGAAAAACTCAAACACACCTTTAACATGCCCTTTGATGGTCAATGGGACACATTCATAATAATGGTAGGAAGCCAAAAGGTTTTTCCACGGGCGGGTAAACCCGGTAATGGCATCACTTTGGCTCGAAGCGGTTACGATCTGGTTGGTGCGGACCGCTTTCCCGGCCAAATCATCTTCCATCGAGAATGAATCCCCTAGCGGAGGCATGGGGTCAAATCCTTGACCGGCTACAAAAGTAAGGTTGTTCGTATCCGGGTCTGTGAAAAGAACCGCCGCAGCTTCCATACCGATATCGTCTCCCAGGCATTTAAGCAGGGAGTTGAGGATCACCATGATATTCATGCTTCCGCTTATGCCAAGGTTGATCTCTCGTAGGGCGCGTAAACGGCGGATGCGCAGTTCCGTTTCTTCATGCAATATGGTGCGGTGGAGAGCGCTGGCAGCAATATCACTGGCCGTCATCAACATCTTCACTTCTTCTGCACTGGGTGGAATTTGATCTTTCGTGGTAGCTTTCTTTCCCAGCCATAAGGCACCAATGGTTTCGTCTTGGGTCAGCAAGGGTAAACACACTACTTGGGATAATTCCGAAAAAATATCGGGGGCAGCCAGACGTTCATCATCAGTGGCATTCCCAAATACAAGCGGTTTCCCGCTGGTGAATACCCTGTGACTGGCTTCGATCAAAGTCCCGCGTTGAAATATCGTCGGGTCTTCCCAATCACCACAACCGGCTTGAAAATGGATCTCTCCGGTGTGAGCTTCGCGGGTGGCAAGGACGGCTCCTTGACCTTCATAAAGGTAGATCAATTGGTCTAAGATCAACCGGATCATCTCTTGCTGTGAACTGACATTGCGGATTGAACTGGCCATCCGCACGATCGTTTCCAACATATGCTCCCGCATGCGCTGTTTTGTAACGTCATACACCAATGCCAGCGAGCCAATGAACTTCCCCCGTTCATCCATCAATGGTGAAGAATGCATGTTGATGTAGATATTTCTGCCTTCTCTGTTACGGGCAACTACATCATACGTATCCGCTTTTCCTTTTCGGCGCCGCTCGATCCCCTTTCGAAGGACATCATGCCACTGCGGATCAAAGAAATCGAGTACCGAACGATCAATGACATCATCCACTTCATAGCCGATCATATGGGCGGCATGGTCGTTCACAAAGGTAGTCCGCAGATCTGTATCTACCATCCAAATTCCTTCTTGGACGGCTTCAAAAAGCTGGCGGTACTGCTTTTCGCTGCGTTGGAGTGCCTGCTCGGTTTGCCGGCGTTCGGTTATATCTTCAATGACCAGAACAAACCCCTGGGAGATCCCATTCGTTTCCCGGATGGGTGCTCCGCTGACTAACAGCCAACGCAGCCTTCCGTCGGATAACCGTAAGGCGTAGTTAAAATTATGGAAGGGCTGTTCAAGGTTTTCAATTGATTTCAGTATTTCACCATCAGGGGGAACAGGGTTGGACTGTTCATCCATGATGATCCAAGGTGCTTTAAGGTAATTCCAGGTTAATATTTCCTCGCGGTCGACATTGAACATTTCTTCAGCCTGGCGGTTGGCATACGTGAACTTTCCATCTTGATCGCAGACCATAATGGCAGCCGGGCTGGTGGCCATAACCCTTGTAAGCAGATGGTGCTCATGTTCCAATTCCATCTCGGCCTGGCGGCGTGCCCGGCTGGCCCGTAAGCGGAGCAGACCAACAGCCAGATTATTGGCCAGGTCGCCCAATGTGGTTATCCATTCTTCTGTAAAGACTTCCGCATTCAACCCATTAATGGCTAACACACCAAAAGGATGGTCGGTTTCCATTAACGGCAGGAATAGAACGGCTTTCTGGGATGCGTCCTCATGTTTGGATTTGAAAAATTGTGTGTACTGAACACCTTGCACGAGCCATGGCTTGCCGGCCAGGAATGAACGGAATTCCGGAATGGTGCTTCCGCTTTCGCGGACATCGATCTCATATACTTTCTTTGTCCCGGCGGATTGTAAAGGACGGATGCGCAGGGGGGACAAATCTTCCACCTCACCAACCCACACAATGGGGAAAATCCCTTCAGCGACAATGATCTTGCAAACTTTATTAAGCAGATCCTGTTCGATCGGTGTGCGAAGGACAACATTATTACAGGCCTCAAGCATCTTTAAGGCTTGGTTGACCTTGCTCAGTTGTCCGGTGCGTTCTTTCACCAACCGTTCCAGACGGCGCTGGCTTCCGATGATTAGAGTGACTACTCCCGCCGTAAGGATCGATACCGCGTAGGCGGAAGACAATAAAGCAATTCGATTCAAAACCATTGATCGTGAGATGATCGATTGGACGACAAAATAGGATAATGGTAACAAAACCATTATCAAGATTAAACCTACCAACCTTTCAGGAAATTGCCGAAAATTAAATAAATCCCCTACTTTTTGCCCGAAGGTTTTTGTGAGGTTGACAGATGGTGCATCTGGTTTATTGATAGGGGTCTTCATGAT
>DATMYN010000080.1:0-4681 GCA_035560875.1 Longilinea sp.
CGTTAGATCCGACCCATGGAGGGCCGATCGATTCAATCATCAATGGGACATACACGATGAATGCGATTGGGCATACCACCGAGATCATCACATTAGACGATCCTGCCCGATTCGTTCCGAACGGTTTCCCGGGGGTGATCCATGACTTAAGCCCAAGTTTGGGGAAATACCGCTTCAACCTACGTCTGGTGCCCTGGCTGGTTAAACACGGGGCAGAGTATGACGCCGTCATTGTAGAGGGGGTTTGGCAGTATCCGACCTTTGCTGTTTGGCTGGCTTCCAGGGTAAATAAATTCCCCTATTTCATGATCGTCCATGGTGCCTTGGATCCCTGGTTTAACACGGCATATCCTTTAAAAAAGATCAAAAAAAAGTTGTATTGGCCGTGGGGAGTTTACCCATCTTTTCGTGATGCCAAAGGGGTAATATTCTCCAACCAGGAAGAAAAAATATTAGCATCCCAATCCTTCAAACCTTTCCGAGCAAATGATTTTTACGTCAATTATGGGATCAAGGCTCCGCCCGAAAATATCGAAACACAAAAACAAGCGTTCTTTTCATCCTTCTCGGACCTGAAGAATAAGCGCATCCTCTTGTATCTTAGCCGGATCGACCCCAAAAAAGGTTGTGATATCTTGATCGATGCTTTTGCAAAGCTCGCACAACAATACCAAGATGTGCATTTAGTAATGGCCGGACCGGATAAGATCGGGTTAGTCCCTGCATTAAAACAACAGGCAGCTCGGTTAGGTATCAGCGAAAAAATTACCTGGGCGGGAATGCTGCAAGGCGATATAAAATGGGGAGCCTTCAGAGCTGCTGATGTGTTTGTTCTATCCACCCACTCGGAAAATTTTGGTATCGCCATCGTGGAAGCATTGGCTTGTAAGGTGCCGGTTCTTATTACCAATAAGGTAAATATCTGGCGTGAAATAGAAGAAGATGGGGCTGCCTTTGTGGCAGATGACCAAACAGACAGCTTCTATGAGGCAATGGAAAAATGGTTTGCCCTATCGAAAGCCGAACAAGTGAAAATGCGGTCGAACGCCATCAATTGTTTCATGGACCGGTATGAGATAACGAAAGCCGTCAAGCAGTTTATCGAAATAATTAGCTAAAAGAGATTCTAATAAAACGGTATACTCTTTTGAGGAGAGCTTTATGGTTGACCTAACCATCCTCATCATGACCTTCAATGAAAAGATCCATATTGAACGTTGTATCAGGTCTGTTATGGGGCTTACTGATAAGATCATTATTATCGATTCCTTTTCAACCGATCACACGGTTCCGATAGCACAAGCCTTAGGGGTTAAGGTCGTCCAGCGTACCTGGAAAAACCAAGCCGACCAATTCCAATGGGGGTTGGAGCAGTTCGGCAGCCAAACCGAGTGGATCATGCGCATGGATGCGGATGAATATCTTGAACCCGATCTGATCACCGAACTACAAGAGAAGCTGCCTGCTTTGGAGCCGGGGATAGACGGTATCCATATCAAGCGGAAAGTATTCTTTGAGGGGAAATGGATCCGTTTTGGCGGCTCATACCCGCAAACACTCCTGCGCATCTGGCGTAAAGGAAAAGGCCGGTGTGAGCAGCGTTGGATGGATGAACACATGGTTCTCCCGCCCTCTTCCAAAACGGTCACGGCTAAAGGGCATATCGTGGATGACAATTTGAAAGGCATCACTTTTTGGACGGAGAAGCACAACATTTATGCCTCCCGTGAGGCGGCCGATCTGTTGAACCGGAAATATGCTCTTTTCTCACAAGATACAAACCTCACCGGCAATTTGGATTCCCAGGCAAAAAGGAAACGCTTTGTAAAAGAAAAGGGATACTCTCGCTTGCCAACCGGCTGGCGTGCATTTGCTTATTTTTGTTACCGCTATTTTCTCCTGCTCGGGTTCTTGGACGGCCGCAAAGGCTTCTCCTGGCATTTTCTCCAGGGTTGGTGGTACCGTTACCTGGTTGATGTGAAAATTCGTGAAATCGAAGAGCGCTGTTCGGGTGATCCTGAAAAGATCCGCGAATTATTGAAGGATCAACACGGAGTGTTGGTATGACCGGAAATAATACCTATCAAAGATTGGATGAGTTTAGACTACCCAAAGGTTTTCGTGGGCGTTCAGCTTTTATTGTCCAACTGTGGTGGATCGTTCAAGCCACCTTATTTGCCTGGTCACCGCAGTTCATGTATGCCTGGAGAAATTTCTTGCTCCGCCTTTTTGGCGCCCGCATCGGAAAACGCGTTCAGATCCGTCCTTCGGTTAGGGTCACCTACCCCTGGAAACTCAGCATTGGCGACTTTAGTTGGATCGGCGATCAGGTTGAACTGTATACCCTGGGGGATATCACCATCGGCAGTCATACTGTCATTTCGCAGCGCTCCTATCTGTGCACCGGTAGTCATGATTACACCAGCCGGTCATTTGATATCTTCTCAAAACCGATCGCGATCGGCAACGAGGTATGGTTGGCAGCCGAAGTGTTTGTAAACCCCGGGATTACCATTAATACCGGTTGTGTTGTAGGCGTCCGTAGTGTGGTGCTGGATGACCTCCCGGCAGGCAAGATCTGCTATGGCAACCCGGCTAAACCGGTGAAAGACCGCCTCCCTTCTCAATAGGTCTATGCGCATACTTATCGTTGGGATCAATTTTTGGCCCGAACCTACCGGCACCGGGAAATATACCGGTGAAATGGCAGCTTACCTGGCTGAGCGCGGGCATCAGGTAACCGTGATCACCGCACCGCCATACTTCCCTTATTGGAAAATTCAACCCGGCTACAAGACCCTGCGCTATCAAGTGGAAACCTGGCAAGGGGTCAAGATCATCCGCTGCCCCTTATACGTACCCAAAAAAGTGACCGGAGCCAAGCGCTTGATCCACCTGTTAACCTTCGCCTTATCAACTTGGCCGGTAATTGTGTGGCAAAAGGCAAGGCACCCCGACATCATATTTGCGGTCGCACCCACCCTTTTTTCTGCTCCGGCAGCAGCATATGCAGCCCGCCGCCTTCGCTGGCGCAATTGGCTGCATATCCAGGATTTTGAACTGGATGCTGCTTTGAACCTGGGATTGATCGCCCGTAAACCGGCCGTTGAAAAACTTGCCCGCGGCTGGGAAGCGCGGGTGTATCGCAAATTTGCTACGGTCTCAACCATTTCCGAAGCCATGCTGAAGAAATTGAACGATAAGGGACTGGATGATGACGCCATTTATTACCTGCCGAATTGGGTCGACACATCCTTGATCTACCCGTTGATAGGCGAAAATTCTTTCAGAAAGCAGCTTCATCTCAATCCCTCCGACCTGGTTGTTCTTTATTCCGGCAGCATTGGGCAAAAGCAAGGCATAGAGACCTTGGTGGCAGCCGCGAAAAACCTGCAGGAACAGCCCAACCTCCATTTTGTGATCTGCGGGGAAGGACCCGGAAAAGCCGATTTGGAGAAACTGGCCAACGGGATTGCCAATATTCACTTCTTACCTGTGCAGTCTGCCGATTCACTGAACGAACTACTGAATATGGCTGATATCCACGTGCTGCCACAAAAGGCAGGGGCAGCCGATGTGGTTATGCCTTCAAAATTATTGGGGATGCTCGCTTCGGGTAAACCGGTGATCGCAGCCTGTCCACCGGGCAGCGCTTTATCCACCATCGTAGATCAAGTTGGCGTGGTCACCCCGCCGGAAGATGCGGATGCCTTTGCAAAGAACATCCAACGCTTGGTTTCCGATGCTGCCTTACGCGTTCGTAAAGGGGAACAAGGACGCAAATTTGTCGCAGACAATTTTAATATCGAAAAAGTATTAGGTGATCTCGAGAAAGCATTAACCAATCTGTTGGATCATAAATCCACGTAATCGCATGGACGGCGTATAATGGGGAATAAGTAGAATAATGGTGATTTTTCGAAGAGGTGGATTATAGAGACCAAACTAAAACAAGCCAATCCGCCAACACCTTATCTGGTATTGACGGACCTTTTTAGCTTCATTATTTCTTTTGGCTGCGCCATTCTTATCCGTAAACTGGGCGATACCTTGCTCAACCGGACACTTGAGCCGATTGCAGGCTACGCCTATTTGATCCTGTTCAATATCCTGATCATATTCCTCATCTTTGCCTTGGTAGGTTTATATCGAGGGTACGGGACGGCTGCGGTCATTGAACTTCGCACGATCACCCTGGCGATCCTCACTTCCTATATTATTCTGGCTTTTTCCACCTACCTGATCGGTGAAGGTTCCCATCTATCCCGCATCATTTTTGCCCTCTCAATGATCTTTTGCCTGGTCTTTGTGCCATTTTTCCGTTTTGTTGTCTATAACCTGTTTAGCCGGCTTAGAACGTGGGGGATCAGCGTAACCGTGATTGCCTCACACCAACAAATGCAGGATATCACATCCCGATTACTCAAGATCCAACGCATGGGGTTTAATCCGGAGATCATCCTTCAAACCGATCGGCTTGCCGATGGAGTGCCCGAGTTTAATAACATCCCAATCCGGGCTTACTCTCCGGAGGAATGCCGCAAGATCAAAACGGATGGGATCAACATTGCGTTCTATACATCGGAAAACCTTTCCGATAATGATCCTATCCTGTTGGACATCAGTCAAATATTCCCCACAATTTATTATGTATTACCTGAATCAAACCTCAGTTCCTTAT
>DATMYN010000081.1:0-2363 GCA_035560875.1 Longilinea sp.
CGTGCAATTAGCCAAATACTTTGGGGCTAACGTAACCGCCGTATGCGGCCCATCCAACGTGGAACTCGTCCGCTCACTGGGTGCGGATACGGTGATCGACTATACCCAACAGGATTTGCGCCAGATGACGGATAAATACGACCTGATCCTGGCCGTGAACGGCGCTCAGCCGTTATCAGTTTACCGGCGCGCCCTGGCGCCGGGCGGCACCTATGTCATGGCCGGCGGGAGCCTGTCGCAGGTCTTTAGCTCCATGCTGTTCGGAATGCTGCCGGCGTTTGGAGGTAAAAAATTCCGCTTTTTAGCGGCTAAACCCAACGCCAAAGACACCGAATTCGTCCTCGGTCTGGCGGAAGCCGGAAAAATTAAAGTAGCCATCGATAAACGCTATCCGCTGGTACAAACGGCTGAAGCCATGCGCTATATCCAGCAGGGTCACGCCCACGGGAAAGTGGTGGTCAACGTCCTTCCAGACTAATGATGGGTTGATGGTATCTACAGACAAAAAATCACCTCGGACAAACTTTCGAGGTGATTTTTTAGTTAACGCCCAACCACTGAATTGATGTTAAAAGGCGTGCCCTGATAAGTACTTCTCCACCTCGGCAGCAAAGTCCACTGTTCCGCGCTCGATCCGGTTGGTCAGGGCCGGCAGGTCGCTAAAATCGGGTTCCTCCGCCAGCACGTGGGTGAGGATGGCATCTTCCCCTTCCAGGCTGGGAAGGAGGGTATATTTTTGCCAATTCTGCTCTTTGAAGAACTGCCAGTATTTCTGCTGCACCTGCTTGTTGTATCCGCTCAGCCACACCTCAAAGCGGAAAGCCTCGTGTAAAAAGACCACCGCCGCTTTCAGCCCGCGTTCCTTCAGGCTGTCGGGGATGAAGGCGAAATAAGTCATATCCATGTAGCCGAAATACAGCGTACCGGAGACGAAATTATCTGCATATTTGTTCTTGAAGTGCGTGCGCAGCTCCAGCATGTAATCCATCAAGCCTTTATAAGCCTGTTGGATCAAGCCCTTTTTCAATTGAGTGTGGTATTCTTGCATGGCGATTGGTAGGGATGTCATTTGTACCTCTTTTATTGTTGATTACGTTCCGCCTCGGCGATAATTTCCCGGATGGCTTCCTCCCCAAAAGAAGCTTTCCAGATCCTGTATTCCTTTATACATCCAATCCGGATCGATGGCTCATCAACCGCAGTAAATTCCTTACTCACTTCGTTTTTATGGATGCGCTTCACCCGGTGGGCGCTCAGATCGTAATAGTAGATATGTTCCTGACCGTTGCTCGGCTGGATGGCCGGGTCGAACACAAAGTAATCCCCACTGGCGGAGCGGGCCACCCATATCTCGGGTTGATCTGCCCTGCCCGGCGTAGCTGCTGACTCCGTTGATACAGCCTCCCCCGCCCGAAAGGTATCCACGAACCAGGCAGCCCAGCGGCTGGTGCTGAACATCCTCCCGGCAACCAGCGCAACCGGTAAAACATAAAAAGACCATACATTTGCATGGTTTTCAAGCTCAACGGTCTGCCAGCGGATGTAGAGGATGCTGGCGGCTGCCCCAACCACCAACCCGATGATCACAGCATTCTTGAGCCGCCGACCCATCACGTTGCGCGCCATATGGGAAGCGAAACCGACCCAAAAAGTACTCATACAGGCCAGGCCGATCCCCTCAACACCCGGCAAAAAAATCGAGACCCCTACCGCCATAAAGAGTGCTGCCGAGAGCAGCCCAAGGCCGATGATCAATTCCGGGGGAGCATTGCCGGTGCGCAGGTCAGTCATAGGTCAATTCCTGATCCCATTTCTTTCCAGAGCCTATTCATTAAAAATACTAAAAGCGTAGTATTCAACCACTGCAGGCTGTTTTGGGTATGCGGTTTTAAGATCAGGCGTTCGGTGACGAGATTCATAGAAATCACACCATCGTTCCAAGATGCTATGAGTATACAAAGAAGTAGTGAAAAATGGCAAGAAATCCCCCAAAAAAACTTTTGATTATTGGCTAACCTACCCCACACTTACCCGGTTACGCCCGGCTTGTTTGCTTTGATACATCAGCGTATCGGCACGGCGGACCAATGACTCGGGTGTGTCATTGGGAGTGAGCAGGGTGGCGCCAATTGAAATGGTGGCGTTTAAGCTAGTATCAGCCAGATCAAGACGAGAGAATTCCACTAAAGTTCGCAGTTTTTCACAGACAAATTTCAATGCGTCGGGTGTGGACAGATCATCCAGGATGACAAGGAATTCTTCCCCACCCCAACGCCCTACGGCATCATTTTTGCGTGTGCTTTGCTGCAAGGTGGTGGCAACCATACGCAGCACCTTATCACCCGTGTCATGCCCGTAGATAT
>DATMYN010000082.1:0-4839 GCA_035560875.1 Longilinea sp.
TGGTTTATCTATCGAATCATGAGGAAGGACTACCACCTTATTCTCAGATAGACTTAAGGATAAATAACTCGAGATAATTGAATCAATATCACCTTTAGCCAAGATCTGGCCGTTCAACAATAAAATTCCAAGGTTACACAAACTACTAACCGCACTCATATTATGGCTCACAAATAGCACAGTTCTTCCGGCTTTTGCCACATCGCTCATTTTTCCAAGACATTTTTTTTGGAATTCAAAATCTCCAACAGCCAAGACCTCATCCACTAATAAGATCTCAGGTTCCAAATGGGCTGCAACAGCAAATGCCAGCCTAACATACATACCGCTGGAATATCGTTTTACGGGAGTATCAATAAACTGCCGAATTCCGGCAAAATCCACGATCTCATCGAATTTTCGACGGATCTCGTCTTTGCGCATACCCAGAATAGCACCGTTTAGAAATATATTCTCGCGACCGGTCAGGTCAGGGTGAAATCCAGTTCCCACCTCTAATAAGCTGGCAATACGACCCTTCACTTTTACCTGCCCCGAAGTTGGTGCAGTGACTCGCGCGAGAATTTTTAATAAAGTACTCTTTCCGGCACCGTTCTTACCGATTATTCCCAATACCTCACCCTGATGCACTTCAAAATTGATATCCTTAAGTGCCCATACTATCTCGCCATCCTGGTTGCCGTGGTCTTTCTCGCCGATGCGCAGCATGGGGTTTGGTTTTCCCCTTACCCTTGCCCACCAAACTTTTAGGTCATACGACAATGTCCCGGTACCGATCTGACCGAGACGATATACTTTACTAAGACGTTCAACTAAAATGACTGAATTACTCATTGTAGGTTATACCGTGTCCATGAATGTCGCTTCGACTCTATTAAAGATCACTGTCCCAATAAAAACCACAATTAGCATAAAAATGAAACTATATACCAGTTGACCTATATCAATGCTGCCTGCCCCCAGAAATGCGTAGCGAAAAGCCTCAACGATAGAAGTCATTGGGTTAGCACGAATTAGCCCTCGGAAGCGTTCGGGAATCGAAGAAACAGAGTAAATGACCGGCGTGGCATACATGAGAAGCGTTACACCAAATTGAACTAAAAATCGCAAATCGCGGTATTTCGTCGTGAGGGAAGAAATGATAATACCAAAGCCCAAGCCAAGACCGGCCATCATTAGGATCAATACTGGGCTCAACGCAATCCACCAATTGGGGTGAAGTTCAGTCCCGCGTAAAGCAAAATAACCAAGGAAAGCCAGGAAGAAAGCAAACTGGATCGCGAATGTGATCAAATTGGAGAATAAAATTGAAATTGGTACGGTTAACCGGGGAAAATACACCTTGCCAAAGATGTGAGTATTACTCGTGAATGTCTCGCTCGTTTTCGTTAGACAACTGGCAAAATACGTCCAGATCACTGTACCGGACATATAAAACAGGAATTGGGGTAATCCATCGGTCGGGAGCTGGGCGATATTCCCAAAAATGACCGTGAAAGTAATGGTAGTCAACAGCGGTTGGATAAGGTACCACAACGGACCCAGGATGGTTTGCTTATACGCTGAGACAAAATCACGCCGCACAAATAACATGACCAGGTCTCGGTAATGCCAAAGCTCCTTCAAGGGAAGGTCAAATAAGAATCGCTTGGGTTCAATAATCAAATCCCACTTATCAGAACCTGGGGTGTTCAAGTCGTTCTCCTCCATCAAAGTCGTACCACCTTTGGATTGGTTTTTCCTTTGGCACCTAACGCATTGCGGGTATCCACGATCAATTGGGCGGCATCAAGGATAGCGGGATAATCATATTTTTTATGATTGGTGATGATCACCACCACATCGGCGTGTTTTATTTCATCCATCATTGACCCATTGGGGATCGAGGTCATCTTCCAATTTTCGTGGGCAAAGGCGGGGATGTAGGGATCATGGTAGGTAACATCCGCGCCCATTTGCTGGAGTAGATGGATCACATCCAGCGCCGGACTTTCGCGCAAGTCATCGATATCCGGTTTATACGCCACACCTAACACCAGCACCCGGCTGCCTTTCACCGGCTTTCGATGCTCATTTAACGCATCCTGGACTTTGCGCACCACAAAACGGGGCATACCGGTATTGATCTCCGATGCCAATTCGATGAAGCGGGCGTTGTAATTGAGGGAGCGCATCTTCCACGAAAGATACAGCGGATCGATCGGAATGCAGTGGCCGCCCAGCCCGGGACCCGGATTGAATTTCATAAAGCCAAACGGTTTGGTTCCGGCAGCCTCAATCACCTCCCACACATCCACGCCCAACCGGTCACACATGATGGCCAGTTCATTCACCAACCCAATATTGATCATGCGGAAAGTATTTTCGAGCAGTTTGGCCATCTCGGCCACTTCGGTGGATGAGACCGGTACTACAGTATCCAAAGCTTTGCCATACCAGTTGGCTGCCACATCAGAACAATCCTGAGTGATCCCGCCGACCACTTTGGGAGTATTCTTGGTGGTCCAATCGGTGCGGCCTGGGTCAACCCGCTCCGGTGAAAATGCAATAAAAATATCCTCGCCGGCTTTCAGACCAGTCTCTTCTGTCAAGCGCGGCAAGATCATTTCGCGGGTCGTTCCGGGGTATGTGGATGATTCCAAGACCACCACCATACCTTTGTGCACATAAGGGGCCAGACCTTCAACGGCTGATACGATAAAGGAGAGATCGGGGTCTCCCGTCTTGCGCAGCGGGGTCGGCACACAGATCGATATGGCATCGGCCTGCTGGCAAACGGAAAAATCGGCGGTGGCTCGTAATTTTCCAGCTTTAACCAAGTGGCTAACGGTTTCTGAGGAAACATCCAAAACATAGCTATCCCCGTTATTGACGCGGGTTACTTTCTCGGCAATCGGGTCAACCCCGGTTACGGAATAACCGGCTTCAGCAAACACTATCGCCAAAGGCAGGCCAACATACCCCAACCCTAATACCACAACTGAGGCAGTCTTGTTGTTTAGTTTTTCAATCAATTGGTCTTTGATATGCATTGGTTTGACCCTTCCGCGCTCCGCCCATCCGACATATTTTTTCTAGTCGTGATGGAGTTCATTTATCACAGTAGCCCATCGATTGGCTTTTCCCAGCTTCACGATGCGGGCAACTTTTAAAACCACCAGTACTTTAAAGATAATACTGGTGGGTGCTAGAAAAATCACCTGTCTAAGAACATGTTAATAACCAGTAAATCCATGGGTTATTTCATGTGTTTTCTGAACAAAATCATTATAGCATCTTTGACTTTTGATAAAAAATCCATAGACTTACAAATTTGCTAAATTAAACAAAACCTCTGGTCAGATTTAACCTCTGACCAGAGATGTGCAAGTTGTTTGCCAATCGTAAATAAAAGTTGGGTATCAGCCTGTCGGATTGAGTTGTTTCGCTTTTGAGAGGAAGATCAAAGCAACCACCACCCCGGCGATGGCCAATCCCGCTCCAAATTCATCGATAATAAAAGGTGTGATGGCCAGTACACCCGTTAGTGGGGTGAACAAGCCTTGGACAAAGATGTTATGGCTGGCATGCAGCACCACTCCGGTCCACAAACTGCCGGATTTGATGCGCAGCCAGGCAAAGGCGTAGCTGATGCCGATCACAAGGATGCTGAACATGACCGCCGCGTACCATTTGGGTACACCTGGCAGGTTGTAATCGGCAAAGAAGATCAAGGGCAGATGCCATAACGTCCAAATGATACCGCTGACCAGGGAAGCGCGCGGGAAGGACATGATCTTAGCCAACTCAGGTAAAAGCACTCCCCGCCAACCAATTTCTTCGCCCATGGCTGAAAAAAAGCTGCCAATGAACCCAATGGTGGCAACATCTGCTACATAGATCAAAATGAGAACCGCGGTTGGTAGACCGGTCCCAAGGGTGCTGCGCAGTTCGGCCATAACCCCATCCGCCGGGAATGTTCCCAGCCCGGTCAACCAGGTAATACCGTAAACTACCAGACAATAGATGAAGGGGATAAAGTACGCCCAGAGTAGATATTTAAATTTGCCAAACCGCCACCCCATCCCCTTCAGGTTGTGTTCAAAGAGTAATTCAGTAATGATCCCGGCGATGCCGGGAGTCCACATCAACCCCAATACATATGCACCCCCATAAGCCTGTAAGGAGCCGTTGGTTATGATGAGATAATAAAAGATGAATGAACCCGCCAACGTGATCGACAGGAACGTAAAGATCTTCTTTATGGAATGGTTCTTCCTAATCATGGCAGCCCTCTTTTGGAAAAAATCACTTGCTTTATGAATAACATACGGAAAAAATTTATTTTTGTTGTAAGTGGTCAATAACAAAGGAAAAGCCCCAACTTTAACAGTTGGGGCTTCGAATGGAGACAGTTGAAGAATTATTTAGATACAGGTCCAGTATAGACCACCTCAAACAGAATGCGATCGGGTGACTCGAACATGACCTGATAATAGGTCTCGTCTGGGCTGCCGCAGAATTCGGGTCGGTGACGCGGGGTCTCAAACAGCGCCGGGATATTGTGGGCTTGCAGGTAAGCAACCATCTCATCCACATCGTTTTGTTCGGAAACTGAAATAGCCAGATGGTTCATGCCAATCCCATCGTAATCGTTGTTGACGGCATGGGGAGCTTGCCCAAACCAGAGACTTCCGCCGTTGGCATCCCCAACGCCCAACATATTGGGTTGATCACACCAAAGTGACCAAGCCATGGCAGTGAACAAATCCTTATAGAAGGAGATGTTCTTGACATCGATATGCATCAAAACATGACCAAAAGTTGCTTTCATGAAATTACCCTCCAATAGGTTTATTG